>NZ_JAUBPO010000016.1:0-79497 GCF_036700785.1 Microcoleus sp. S28C3
TAAATCCAAACTACCGAAAACTCCTAGAATACGGCTCTCTCAGAGCCTGACTCTCCCAAAATATGTCCGAACTGTTGGACTGAGAAATACCCTTAATCTAGCGCCCATATATTGAGTTACCTCAGTAGACGTATTCTCTATGTTTACTTATTTTAACATAGTTTGGTTTTTTCTCACCGACTTACTTAGGGCATTGGTAAGGGTGATGATTATCTGTAAAAAATCACAACTAATAAACAACAAATAAATGCGTATAATTGTTGGATGCTGGCGCTTTTTGCCGCACTCCTACGCGATCGCCAATCAATTTTAGCTACTAGAAATGCTGAAATATCCCAACTTAGAAATTTTCCACAAAGATATCCCCTATCTAGACGAAAATTGGCAGCCAGCAACCGGTTTGTTAGACGCAACTGCTGAAGCAGCAATAAAAAATATTCCTCACCCTTCCGCGTCTCTAAAAGCAGACGCTACCTTACGGATCTCAGTACCTTACAATTTTGCACCCTCAAACACAAAACGGACGTGCTTGTTTGCCACAACAGAATGGGGAATTCTGCACAACGAAAACTTTAGAATAACGGGCGCAGCTTCCCTCCGCGAAGGACACAGCAACTCCGATATAATTATTATTACGCCTTCCCATTGGTCGAAAACCGGATTTATCCGCAGCGGTGCGAATCCCGATCGCACAATTGTCATACCCTGCGGCATCGATCCGAATATTTACAAACCTTTAACAAAATCGGAACGCGAAGCTTTGCGGAAACAGCTAGGATGGGACGGATTTGTATTTTTGAATGTCGGTGCAGGATCTCCCAATAAAGGCATCGATTTATTGTTAAAAGCTTTCGCAGTTGTAGTTGAAAGTTATCCCGAAGCCAGATTAGTATTGAAAGGAGAAGAATCAATATATGAGTCGGATTCTCTGATCGCTCAAAACATAGACGAACTGACATTTGACGAAGCAGAAAAAGTTTTGCCGCGCATGGCTTACATAGGAGAAACACTGCCTTTTGCAAAAATGGCTCAACTTTATCAAGCAGCCGATGCCTATGTATCTCTTTATTTAGCAGAAGGATTCAATTTGCCAGCACTAGAAGCAATCGCTTGCGGCTTGCCGCTTATCTGCACTAAAGGTGGCCCGACGGATGATTTTACAACTCCAGACTTTGCTTGGCACGTCGAAAGTACGTTTCAAGAAGGTACTTCTAACGATCGCCCGATATTTCGCCTGATGCCAGATTTAGAACATTCGATCGCCTTAATGAAAAATATTATAGAACAGCCGGAGTTGTGCGATCGCTCTCGGGAAGCAGGCCCCAAATTTGTAGCGAGTGGGTTTACCTGGAAACACGTTGCAGACCAACTCATAGAGGTACTTTTGCCAACAATTCGATCGCCCAATTAAACAGGTGCGATCGCATTGTTGGCAACTTCCGAGAATTAGCGCTGGTAACGCGCTGTTCGGAATTCATATAAGATACAATAAGAACAACAAGTTTAAGTTTCAGACCTTATTTGACATTCAAGCTATGCAATCTACAACTCAGTCCGAAACAGAACTGGCGATGGACGCTCCCAAACACGGCTTACCCGTTACCATCATTACAGGATTTCTCGGCAGCGGCAAAACAACCCTGCTCAACCACATCCTGACCAACCAACAGGGTTTGAAAACAGCAGTTTTGGTAAATGAATTTGGCGAAATCGGCATCGACAACGAACTGATTGTCACCACCGAGGATAACATGGTTGAGCTGAACAATGGCTGCATCTGCTGCACAATTAATGAAGATTTAGTTAATGCAGTTTACAAAGTTCTGGAACGTCAAGAAAATCTCGATTATCTAGTAGTTGAAACAACCGGACTCGCCGACCCGCTGCCAGTAGCGATGACTTTTTTAGGCACAGAACTTCGCGATCTGACTCGTCTCGATTCGATAGTTACAGTAGTAGACGCAGCCAACTACAGCTTAGATTTGTTCAACTCTCAAGCAGCTTACAGTCAAATAGCTTACGGCGATATAATTATCCTCAACAAAACAGATTTGGTTGAGGAAGCAGATTTAGATTTGTTGGAAGTTAAGATTCGCGATGTCAAAGAAGGTGCTCGAATTCTGCGAACTGTAAAATCGCAAGTTCCACTGCCACTTGTCCTCAGTGTAGGATTATTTGAATCTGACAAATATTTCCAATCTGAGGAAACTCCTAGCAGTCACGAACATCACGACCATCACGACCATCACGACCATCACGACCATCACGACCATCACGACCATCACGACCATCACGACCACGGCCATCATGACCATCACGGTCACGACCACTCCAACCATTTAGAAAATGACGGATTTACCTCAATTTCTTTCCAGAGCGACAAGCCCTTTTCTCTGAGGAAATTTCAATATTTCTTAGACCACCAACTGCCAACAAACGTGTTTCGCGCGAAAGGGATTATGTGGTTTGAAGAAAGTCCCAAACGGCATATTTTCCATTTGAGCGGCAAGCGATTTTCGATGGACGATGGCGAGTGGAAAGGTGAGCGGAAGAACCAGCTTGTTCTCATCGGTCAGGGTTTGGATACCGAGAATTTGCGATCGCAACTCGAAAACTGTCTTTGTATGCCTTCAACCAGTCGCGGCAAAGGTTTTGGGAAAAACTAAAGGTTGAAAATTAAACAGAACAGACGTGCGCTGGCTAGAAACCCGGTTTTTTCGTCGAGACTTCGCGGTCAAAACCAAGATTTATCCGAGAAACCGGGTTTTTTTCGATCGTTCCTATTCAAAAGGTAAGTTTACCTTTTGATTTTTAGTTTTAAATTTAAGCATTTCTAATTTCCCATGCGAGTCATCATCCAGCGAGTCAAATCATCTCAAGTCGAAATTGACGGTCAAATTGTCGGCAAAATTGGCTGCGGACTTAACTTGCTTGTAGGTATTGCAGATACCGACACCGAAGCAGAACTCGATTGGATGGCTCGCAAATGCTTAGAATTGCGTTTGTTTCCCGACTCGGCTAGGGATACCGGCCGCTGGGACAAGTCCGTACAAGACATCGGCGGTGAGTTGCTGGTTGTGAGTCAGTTTACGCTCTACGGCGACTGCCGCAAAGGTCGGCGGCCTTCCTTCGATCGAGCAGCGGCTCCGGAACGAGCCGAAATTTTTTATGAGAAATTTGTAGAAAAGTTGCGCCAGAGCGGCTTAAAAGTCGAAACAGGCTTGTTTGGAGCGATGATGCAAGTCTCGATCGAGAATGACGGGCCGGTGACTTTGGTATTAGAGAGAGAATCCGGGTGAATTGTTTGCAAACAAAGCTCTCTGCGGGCACCCTACACTACTACTTTTCTTCTCTTCTCTTCGCTGGCGTCCTTTTCATGTCAAAAGCGGTTCATTCAAAAAAGACCGTTGTAGGGATTCCCGTCTACCTAGGTAACATCAAATTTGCAGATTAACCGGGTTTCCTAACTGCTGTTGCGTAGCTTCATAATACATTGCAGTTAGCTACACCCTGCCGAGTCTCGATTCCACAATCTCCAACCCTCAAATAGCCAGTTATTAGATTGTCCACTCAGCGGCCCCGGAACACCGTCAATCTTTGTCGCGATCGCCACACCCGCATAACAGCTCAGAATGCTTGTACAGTAAGGCTTTAATGGCAATAAAACATATCTCCCACAGTCAGCGCTTAGAATCAGATTCAGCAGCCAAAAACTGTTGCATGAGAGAGTGGAACACTGGCATCACTGCGGTTATCTCTACTTCCGTAACATTCAATGTATAGAGAGTTGAATCAGCACAGCAAGCGAAACCGCCAGCAACTGCAGCCTCACTCTCTGACAAATGTCCTCGCACACCCGCTGTGCCCTACCACCCGATAAACGCCATGACTGTCAAAGCTGCCACCAACACCGTCAACTGCAACACCGCTTCTGACCTCAACAGCATTCCGGCCGCCTCCAGCGAACAAACCGCCGAAATCAATACTCTTCCCAGCATCGATATTCTCGCTTTGGCTAACTTCGCCCTCAAAGAATTGCAAGCGGAAATGAAAACTGCCAGTCGCAGCGCTCAACCAGTGGCGATGCGGATTGCTAAGGAAGTCGAACGGATTTGCCAAAAAAGCGATCGCATCCAAATTTCCGGCGAAGTTGAAGCTTGGCAAATCACCTTGGCCGAGCACCGGTTGCAAAAAACCCTGCAATACTACCGCCTCGGTTCCAAACAAGGCCGCGTCGAACTGCACTCTCACCTCGCGGCGATGATTTACCGCCATGTTGCTTCCTTCAGATCGAACTTGAACTTCCAAGCTCGCTACAACATGATTGAAGACTTTTTGCAAGGCTTTTACATCGAATCTCTGCGAGCTTTCCGCCGGGAACACCAACTCGATGTCACCTACCAGCCCCGCACGCAGCTAGAATTGGCTGAGTACATGGCTTTTACCGAACACTACGCCAAGCGCCAAATCGGTTTGCCCGGCCGCAACCGCCAGCGCCTGATCGTGTTGCGCGCTCAAGGATTTGCCAAGGGCCAGCCTCCGGAAACTGCGATCGACATTGAAATGGCTGTAGAGTCGGGCAAGGGAGAAGATGCGGAAATGTACAGCCGCTCTCCGGCGCTGCAACAAGTGCGCGAGCAAATGGTATCGGAAACTGTCGATCCGGCTGATGCTGTGCTGCGCGATCGAGTAGTCTCGGAATTGATCGCCTATCTGGAAGCCCAAAATCAGCCCGAATGCGTGGACTACCTCACTTTAAAATTGCAAGACCTTTCGGCTTCGGAAATCGATCAAGTTCTCGGTTTGTCTTCCCGCCAGCGCGACTACTTGCAACAGCGGTTTAAGTACCACGTCGAAAAATTTGCCCGCACTCAAAATTGGAAACTCGTTCACGAATGGCTGGGTGCTGATGTCGATCAAAAGCTGGGAATGACTTCTGACAAATGGGAAGCATTTCGCGCTCAACTGTCGCCGGAAATGCAGCAACTGTTAGAAATGAAGCGGAATCAAGAAAGCGACAAGGCGATCGCCACCGCGCTCAAATGCACTCCCAAACAAGTCCAAAAACGCTGGGCGCAACTGTTGGAGCTGGCAAGCCAGACTCGCAACAGCAGCCAAGCTTAACTGGTACTCAAATATGAATGCAACTGTTTTCTTGAGACTGGAAAATGCGATCGGGTGCGGCACCTACACAGGAATGCCCGCCCCGGCGTCCGCTCTCAAATTAACAAGGGCTGCTACTAATTTATCGCCGCTTTTTGGCAAATTCAATTTATTAAAACAACATTACTTTTTTAAATATTTTTCCTTCCCCGGTGATGCCGGGGAATTTGTTTTTATTAGTCATTATTCATTAGTCATTAGTCATTAGTCATTAGTCATCAGTCATTAGTCATCAGTCATTAGTCATTGGAAATTGCTTGCTAAAGAGGCAGTACCTCGCTCGGTTGAGAAATGCTGTATCCGCTGTCGTCCCGCAATTAAAACTATATAATTTTCCAGCGGGCATAAAAATTTTTCCTTTGAGGTGCGGCTGATGTTTCCAGTGTGGTTGCAGGCAGGATTTTGGGGTTTAGTGGGGGGTTCGGCGCTGCTACTGGGAGCGGCGGTGGGTTACTTTGCGAGCATTCCTCAGCGGGCGATAGCGACAATTATGGCTTTTGGCGCTGGTGTGCTGATTTCAGCGCTATCCTTTGAACTGATGGATGAAGCTTACAAGCGCGGCGGTTTCGACTCGACGGCGATCGGCTTTTTGGGGGGCGCTGCTGTCTACACAGCCGCCAATTGGTTTTTGAATAAACAGGGAGCAAAACACCGCAAGCGATCGGGCAGTTTGCACCCAGCTAAAACAGAGTCAGGCGATGGCGGATTACCCATCGCCCTCGGCGCGCTGTTAGACGGGATACCGGAGTCGATCGTCATTGGCGTCAGCATGATTTCTGGAGGCGCTGTCAGTTGGGTGACAGTAGCGGCAATTTTCCTCTCCAACATTCCCGAAGGACTCTCCAGCGCCGCCGGCATGAAAAAAGCAGGGAGATCGATCGGTTACGTTTTTGGAGTTTGGGGCGCGATCGCAGTTATTTCCGGTATCGCAGCATTGTTAGGATATGCGGTTTTCAGCCACTTTTCTGCGGAAGTAATAGCCGCAACTACCGCCGTAGCAGCAGGGGGTATTTTAGCAATGATCTCAGATACCATGATTCCCGAAGCATTCGAGGAAACTCACGATTTTGCTGGATTAATTACTGTCTGCGGGTTTTTAGCTGCTTTTGTACTCAGCAAGTTAGCAGAAAGATAATTGATAATTAATTATCAGTCATCACTAATGTAGAGTTGCGAATTGCTGAGATTTATAGTGTTTTTGATATAGACACAGACGAATTTGATATGTTGCCAAGCTGTATCTGGCAACAAAAAAGCTTATAATCAACATCAGCGATCGCACCTCCATAAGAAACTATAAAATTTATGTGTCTCAATCCCGGAAAGATACTGACCGGACGCTACAGAATCATCGCTCGATTAGGACAGGGAGGATTTGCTAGAACCTACACCGCTCAAGATATACAAAACCCCGAAAATCCCCCGTGCGTGATTAAGGAAATTCCTTTTCCTCAATCCGAATATCCCCAAGTATTGGAACAAGCCAGGAGGCGATTTCAAAGGGAAGTTATGGCTTTACAGACTCTGGGCAATGACTCGCGCATTCCTGAATTGTTCAATCACTTTGAGGAAAATGGCAATTTTTACTTAGTTCAAGAATACATTCAAGGAACTCCCCTAAGTCAAGAACTCATTCAACGGCAGCAGTGGACGGAAGCAGATGTAATCGCCTTGTTACGAGAAATTCTAGAAATTTTAATTTTTATTCACCATAGAAATGTTATTCACCGCGATATTACACCTTCTAACTTAATGCGGCGTACACAAAATCGTCAAATTGTTCTAATTGATTTTGGAGCTGTCAAAGAAATCAGCACTTTGACCTGTAACACTACAGGTGAAATATTGACATCGCAGGCGATCGGCACCAGGGGTTATATGCCTGCCGAACAATACAATCCGCACTCTACCCCGCAACCCTACAATGATATTTATGCAGTAGGCATCATCGCGATTCAAGCCCTCACCGGGCGACATCCCAACAATCTGCCACCCGACCCCGAAACTTGCGAAATTGTCTGGCATTATTCAACATCCGATCACCCTCCGGTACAAGTTAGCGATGGTCTAAGAAATATTTTAAATCAAATGGTGCGTTACCACTTTCAGCAGCGCTACCAATCTGCTACTGAGGTGTTGCAAGCCTTGGATTCGCTGCAATTCCCGCAGTCGAGCCCATTGCCACAGTCGATCGCATTGCCACAGCCACCAGGTAGATTAGCTCGATGGAACTTTCGCTGGTTGTTGTTCCCAGTTGCGGGGCTGGCCGCTGCATTGGCGATCGTACTTTTAATCCCCAGAATTTCCCCGCTAATCCCCAGAATTTCCCCGGGACAAACGCAGCCTACACCCTCCGCAGATGGTGTAAGTTCGGGCGAAAAACTCTTAGTGCAAACCTCCGCCCTGTGGTCAAAACAAAGGGGAATCAATGAGTTTGCCGACTCCAATTACCCCGAAGCTTTAAAATTGCTCAAACAGTCCTGGCGAGAAGACCGCAGAGATCCCGAAACTTTAATTTACATCAACAATGCCCTGCTGAAGGCAATAAATGCAGAATATTACACGATCGCAATTGTTGTTCCCATCCGCAGAAATCAGGACGGCAGCATCATCAACGCAAATTTAGCCGAAGAACTGCTGCGCGGCATTGCTCAAGCTCAAACCGAAGTTAATTTAGGTCTCATCAAACCCAATGACAGCAGCAATAAAGATTTTCCGGGTCAAGGCTTTATTGAACCCAAAGCTATTAATAAAAAAGGTCTAAAAGTCATCATTGCTGATGACGGAAATATCAAATCCTACGCAGTTAAAAGGGCTAATTATTTGGTCGCTCAGCCCGATATTATAGCAGTCATCGGACACTACACCAGCGACATGACTGTGGAAACAGTAGATATTTACAATCGGAATAAACTCGTCGCCATTTCTCCGGGAAGCACAACAGAAGAACTGACGCGAAAACCTCGAAAATATTTCTTTCGGACGGCTCCGACAACTAGCATAGAAGCTGAAGATTTAGTAAATCAACTAATTTCTGTAGGGGTAAAAAAGGTCGCAGTATTTTACAATCCCAACAGTCCGTTCAGCGCTTCTGTGTGGGAAGAATTCAAAAAGCAATTTGAAGCAAAAGGAGGCGCAACTTTGAGAATCAGTAATTATTACGACTTATCAAAAAATTATTTTAACGCCGAAGCAGCAATCAAAGAAGTTGAAAAACTAGGAAAAACAGCCTTACTTGTGATTCCCGACGCTCAAGTCACCAGTTCCGTAGAAAATGCGATCGAAATGATTAAAGCTAACGGCGATCGCAATTGGATTGTCGGGCCCTGGACGCTGTACGAACCGAGAACGTTAGAAGTAGCAAAACAGCTAAAGTCTGTTGAAAAACTGGGCATATCCGTGTTTTGGCATCCGTTAATCAGTTTTGACAAAAAATTCCCTCAAAACGCTGAAAAATTGTGGGGAGGCCCGGTCAATATTCGATCGGCTTTAACCTACGACGCCAGTCGGACATTGATTAAAGCTCTAGTAGAAATGCAGCCTGAACCAAGCCGCGAAGGAATGCAAAAAACCTTAGCCGATCCAAACTTTAAAGCCGAGGGAGCTACAGGTATAATTGAGTTTGACTCAAAGACTGGAAATCGGAAAAACCCTCCTAAAGGAATGGCGCATATTGTTCCGTGTTCGAGAGAACAGTTTGGAGTTACATTTGTGCCGATCGAATTTCCCACAGCCGCAGCCGCCGGTTTAAAATGCGATTGAATTAATATCTTGTGGCATTCTCAACAAACCTGTAGAGGCAGGTTTTACCAACCATAATTGCCTAAAATCAATAATCTCATAAACCCGCCCCCGCGCCACGGTAAATAGCTATTGGGACTATCGCGATCGGTGCAACATATCAATTTATTGGATATATTAAACAAGGCTAGTTTTTTTTATAGAAACCCTTATGACTGTCAATCTCGCTCCCTGCCACGATTCTAGTCTCAAACCTGAAGCCCAAAATATCTCAGCACTCAAACAAGTCTTGCAGACAATTGATGCCGATAGCTGTCCCGGTTCCTATAACTTCCATATGCACACAGTCTACTCCGACGGACAATTGCAGCCAGAGAAATTGATGGAACAAGCCATAGCCTGCGGCCTCAAAGGGTTAGCTATCACCGACCACCACAGCACCAAAGGCTACGTTAAAGCTCAAATTTGGCTGGATAATTGGAAATTAAACCATCCCGACAAAAATAGCGAAGCACCTACTCTCTGGACAGGTGCTGAAATTAATGCCGAATTGCTCAACAATAACGTACACATTCTCGGTTACGCCTTTGATCCGCAAAATCCCCGTCTTGAACCATACCTACGAGGTAAAAGCACAGAAGGCACTTATTGTTATTCAGCCGCCATGCTAATTGAAGCTATTCAAGAAGCAGGAGGTTTAGCAGTTCTAGCACATCCTTGCCGGTATCGATCGACCGCAGATAAACTCATCCCAGAAGCCGCTCGTTTAGGAATTGACGGCGTAGAAACCTACTATGCCTACGGTAATCCAAATCCTTGGAAACCGAGTCCCAAACAAACAGCTTTAGTCAAAGATTTAGCAGAAACTCACGGCTTGCTTGGAACTTGCGGAACCGACTCTCACGGCCTGAGTCTTCTAGTCCGAATCTAAATAGTTCGGAAATAACAAGTGCTTTATCCTGTGATTGCAAGCCTAAGCGTTAGCGGAGCGATCTCTTATGAAAGCAATCCCAATGACCCGAAAATAAACAGCTTACCCTGTCATACTATGTCCGCTCAAATGACCACTATAAAATTGGTTTGTAGCGAGGACTGAAGTCCTCATTAAAATCAGAGGACAGAAGCTTTCACTACTTGCCTTATAACGGCTATTTTACTGGAGGTGATCTCATTGCGATCGCCAGGATGAGCTTTCGCTATCCAAAGGAAAGCAATTGCCAAAGCCGATAATATTGTTGCAACTCCTAGAGACTTTTCGCTCTAAAAAACAGTCGCAATTCTACCGTTCTGGGAACAACTGACAGGCCCTATTAGTGGGCTGATTTGCCCAATCCAAGCGAGAATTCCCAAATCGATCCATCCAACCTTCCAAATAAGCCCGATTAGCCTTTTTTTCCTCATAATCCGATGTATTCATGGGATGAGGTGCTAAACCCAAAATAGTCGCCGTCGTCACGCAAAACATCGACTTTTGAAAACTCTGACAAATTTGCACCCGCACATCGTCTTCACCCCGACAGCTAGTGCGATAAACTTCGTGCAAATACTCCGGCAAATAATGCCGCATATCTTGCATTAATTGAGTGGGTGGAATCCCTGCACCTCCAATCGGTAAAGGGTCAGCAAACAAAGCCCCGTAGGCAAATTCTCTTTGTTCTTCCGGGATTTGATGCGCTTGAGCATTGTATGAAACTGTGCCAAAAAACGCAGTGCCCCGAAAGAAAACAGCCTCTACATAAGGCACGGCTACATCTGGTAAAAATGTCAAATTAGCCGTCGCTGGCAGTATATCGTAGACTTGACCGCTAATCTTGACGCTGTAGGTAATTGGTAGGCTGGCCGCGGCGACTAAACCGGCTTTGACAAAATCAACTACATCAGAAATAGACTTAGTTTCCCCTCGATCGTAGGAATCAGATAAGTCCATAAACAAATCGCTCATTACCCGCCAAAACTGACCGAGACCGGTGTAGTAAGCTAGCATCCGCACTTGTTCCGGCAAAAAATCGGGAAATGCTTTGTGAAGTCCCTGCATGAAAAAATTGCCTTTCAATTTAGCCGCGATCGCCTTGTCGGCCAAAGTGCTAAATTCCGGGGAATCCAAATAACTGTCCAAACCCCCGCCGCCGTGCCAAAGCATTGTTCTCATGCAATACTCCGCATACTCAAAATTAATGCGATCGTGCCACAAATAGCGTATTAACTTCGGCAGAGTGACTTCCCCATTGAAATATTTAAAAAACGGGAAAAGCACTAAAAACTGTTCTTCAGCAATGTAATTGAGATTTCGAGAATAGGCATCTAAAACAATACCATAACTTTTCAGAACCCCGACAACTTCTACTACATTTTCCACCGATTCAGGCAGCAAAGCTTTGCCTGATTCTAAGACATCAATGTATGCGGCTAGGGGATGGACAGACGGTTTTAATACGGTACTTTTCATCTGGATTCAGCCTGAGTTTAATAACTATTTTCTTACTGCTTATAGTTCTGGTATTATATCATTTTTGGCAAGGTTGACTACCTAAAAACACAAATATTTACTTTATTTTGATATAAAAATACCTAATCTCCTGGAGGCACTCTATCTCGAAAAAAGTGGGTTTTTTAGGTTTCTGCGGGGTGCGTTTGTTTGTAGTGAGGAATGCAAGTCATCATACAATTCTGATGACTGTCATACTCACTACAAACGAATTGGAGTGCGGTCGATCGACCGGACATCCTATCAGTCTAAGTTTTGAGAAACTTTAACTTGCGCGGGCCCAGGAGCTACCATTGCGATAGCAGTTTTCTCGCTCAAAGCAACTAAAACTCCCGGCTGCACTCCCATGATTGCAATAATTATTGCTAAAACCAGCGAAGGAATGCGATCGTTCCAGCGGACTTGTGGCAAATTTACCACCAAATCCGAAAGGCGGCCGAAAAAGGCGCGGTTGACCATAATTAAAAAGTAAACTGAAGTTAAACCAGTGCCGATCATGCAGAGGAAAGTTTGCACGGGAAACACTGGCAAACTGCCCCGAAATATCAAAAATTCAGCAATAAATCCAGCCAAACCCGGAATCCCCGCACTTGCCATCACGCCGAGGATCATTAAACTGCCAATCATCGGCAAACCGCGATCGGGATTGAACAAACCTTTGAGCACATCGATGTTGCGGGTGCCGGATTTTTTGTAAACAACGCCGACACTCAAAAATAGCAGCGCCGAAATTAAACCGTGGCTAACCATTTGCAACACAGTTCCCAACATACTAATCGGAGTAGCTGCGGCGCTAGCTAACAAAATGTAGCCCATGTGAGCGATCGAACTGTAAGCTACAATTTTTTTCATATCTTTTTGGGCGATCGCGCAACTCGCCCCGTAAAGCACGCTTACCACAGCCCAACTCGCCAACCAAGGCGCCGCCACCGCCCACGCATCGGGAAACAAACCCAAACCAAAGCGCAGCATCCCGTAAGTTCCCAGCTTCAAAAGCACCCCCGCCAGCAGCACCGAAACCGGCGTCGAAGCTTCTACGTGAGCATCCGGCAGCCAAGTATGAAAAGGCACCAAAGGCATCTTAATCCCAAAAGCCAGCAACACCCCAGCCAGTAAAATAATTTGCCTTACCAAAGGTAAAGGCAATCCTCCTTGCAAATGCAATGCGCCCGCTCCACCAACCAAATCGAAACTAGAAGCACCGCTCAGCCAAACAGTTCCCAAGAAAGCAGCCAGCAGTACAATGCCCGAAAAAGCAGTATAGATTAAAAACTTAGTAGCAGCATAACCCCGGCGCTCGCCTCCCCAAATCGCAATTAACAAGTAAAGCGGAATCAATTCTATCTCAAAAAACAGGAAAAATAGCAGCAAATTTTGAGATAAAAAAGCCCCCGTTACGCCGCCGGTAATTAACAGAATCAAAGAATAATAAAATCTAGGTCTGCGGATCGACTCATCCGTAGCGTAAATTGCCACCCCTGTCAGCAGAGTATTTAAAATTACCAAAGGCAGAGACAAACCATCAACGCCGAGATTGTAATTCAATCCCAAAGCATCTATCCAAGGAATAAATTCCGAAAACTGCAACTGACTCGTACTGGGATCGAACTGAGTTGCCAAAATCACCGAGAGAATCAAAGTTATGCCCGCAATGGCGATCGCAGCATTCCGAACTATTTTAGAACTCACTGAACCGGGCCACAACCCAATCACGGTGGCAGCCAACATTGGTATCCAGATTAAAGCACTGAGCATCAATTAAAACTTTCCTTTACTACAGATTTTTAAACTATATTTAACATTAACGCAAAGCAACTAAATATAAAAGCGATCGGCTATTTTTTTTCTTAACATAGCTTCAGATGTATTTGGAACCGTCCCATGACCTCAAGTCTTACAGAAAGTCTCACAGATCTGGAAGATTTGCAAATTAAATCCGACTATCCTTCCACCCCCTTAACAGTTGCCGACTTGGAACAACTGGAAAGTATACTTTGCGAAGCACATCTAGACTACCAATTAGAACTCATAGACCATTGGTAACAAGTTAAGCTAAGAAAGCATTTGTCAATCAGCAATTATGCTCAACCTTTACTCGGATTTTGGGCATAAAACTGAGATTTGGGCGATCGTGCGATCGTGCCGAGGGTGATATTTATACTTACTCTCTCTCAAATCGTGAATTTTCCACTCCTAAAAAAGCAGTTTTTTTGAGTAATATTACTGATTGACAAATGCAATTAAGTCTTAAATTGTCACCAATGCTCGTAGACGGAAAGATTATCATTATGGGCCCATCAGACATTGTATCGAGCGAAATAGGGGCAGAGTTAGTCAGACTTTTGGGCAACTGGGTTAAACCCCGCAAACTCGGACGAGTGTTTGAGTCTAGCGGCGGGTTTATCCTCCCCAATTCCGATCTGAGAGTTGCCGATGTTTCGTTTGTGGCTGCCGATCGCCTCAAACAAAGTAAAAGGTATTTTGCCGAACTCGTTCCCGACTTAGTTGTAGAAATCAAATCTCAGTCCGATCGCCTCAAACTCCTGCGATAAAAAATTCTATCATTCATCGAAAGCGGAGCCAAAGTCGGAATATTAATCGACCCGGACAAGCGCACAGTAACAATTTACACTCCGACAGCCGAGCCAGTTGTATTGAGAGATGGCGAGACGATTGCAATTCCCGATATTTTGCCCGGTTGGGAAGTTCCGGTTGCCGAATTGTGGCCGATCGAGTTTGAGTAAAACTCGATAAAAAAGCAGACAAACCCAGAATAAAATCATCTGCGTTCATCTGCCCTCATCTGCGGTTTAAAGTTGCATAAAATTAGATCGAAAGCAGACAAACCCAGAATAAAATCATCTGCCGACCTCTACAGTTTAAAACTGCCAAATAATCAACCCCAGCAACACAGCAACCCCCGACGCAATCGTCAACACATAAAACTGCGACTGACCGGTGCCGCTGTACTTCAACCCTTCGCCGCTAAAAATTGTCGCCAAACCGAACAAATTCACCGCCCCGTCCACCAAATACCTGTCAGTCCAAGCACTGATTTTAGAAATAGAAGCCACAGCCCAAACGACAGTCAAGCGGTAAACTCGATCGATATAAAAATCGTAAGCAAACAAATCCTGCAAAACCGGAACAGGTAGCCGTACCGGTCGAGGTAACACCCCGTACCAATAAATCGCCACCCCAACCGCACAGCCAATCAACCCAGATAACATCAACAGCGGCGTATCCAGCGTCTTCAAAAGCAAGTTTAAAGCATCAAAATCTCCCGTTTCCGCCCAAGGCCCGCTCCAACTAATTAATAGTTGCCACTTCTGTAACATCCAAGGCACTAACAGCCCCATCACCGTCAAAATTACCATTGGCAAAGCCATCGGCCAACCAACTTCTGGAGCTCTGCGAGTTTTCGGCTGCGGTTTTCCGACAAACACTAAACCGAAAATGCGAGTTAAATTTAGCGCCGTCAAACCATTAACCAAAAGCAACACAATTACTAGCCACAAAGGCACCGTCCAAAAACCGTTGAGCCAGCGGCGCATCGCCCAAAAATTGCCCAAAGGCAACAGCGCTACCATCCCCGCAGCGCCTACTAAATAAGCCGTAGTCGTGGCAGGCATCTTCGACCACAACCCACCCATTTCTGTTAAATCTTGAGTGTTAGTTGTGGTAATAATTGACCCTACGCTCATGAATAATAAGCCCTTGGCGATCGAGTGCGCGAACAGCAACAGCAAAGCAATGTCAACTTGATTTAGCCCCACGGCGATAAACACCAAACCCATAGAAGCGCTGGTAGAATGCGATAGTGCTCTTTTGATGTCGATTTGGGCGATCGCCACCAAGGAAGCGCCAACCGCAGTCACCGCGCCCAAAACCACCAGCACCCCCTCTACGACCGGCGACAGCGCTAAAACAGGCTGAAGTTTAATCAAAACATAAGCCCCAGCGCCCACAACTACCGTATTCCGCATAATCGAAGCCGGGTTGGGCCCTTCCATCGCCTCGTCGAGCCACAAATGGAAGGGAAATTGAGCGCACTTGGCCGTAGGTGCGGAGATTAAAGCCAAACCTAAAAGAGTCGCCACTACGGGAGACAAAGTTGCAGTTTCCGCCCATTTTTCCAAATCGGAAAAATTCAAACTTCCCGCTAAAGTTGAAAGCGTCACTACTCCCATCAGCAGCGGCACGTCTCCTACACGCTTTGTTAAAAACGCATCTCTAGCCGCTGTTACTACTAGCGGTTGAGCGTACCAAAACCCGACTAGCAAGTAAGTTGAAAGCGTCAGCATTTCCAACAAAGCGTAAGTTATAAGCAGCGAGTCGCTAATGGCAATGCCGCTAATTGCCGCTTCAAAAAAACCCATCAGCCCAAAAAATCGAGCTAGCGCCCAGTCTTTTTCCATGTAGCCGAGAGCGTAAATTTGTGCTAACAAACTCAGAACACTAACTAACTCCATTGCTCCGACGCTGACCGTGGAGATTTCTATTGCAAAAGACAAATCTAAATCGGCTGCTTGCACCCAGTGCACGAGCAACTGTTGGGGCGGTCGATCCCAAGTCGCTGTAAAAATAACTGATCCGTGTATGAAAGCCAACACCGTCATCAGCAAATTGAAGTAAGCCGCCGGTCTGGGCCCTGTTCTGCGAACGGTTCCCGTAGACCACGGCAAAGTTAAAATTGCGCCTATTAAGCCATATAAAGGTACCCACCAACAGGCTTGGAGGAGAAATTGAGTCATTTAATCTATCCCTTAAACTTCAAATTACCGGCTGCGTTTATACAAAAACAGTCGCGGGCGATCGTGCGATACCCTAAAACTTTAACTAAAGCCGATCGTATAGTTCTGGCAAAATAATTTGCACTCAACAAGATTAACTATACATTAAAGCATCAAAACAGATAATTATCTCAATACAAAATTACCGACTGAGCAGGCTCGGCACTCAAAGAAAAAAATGCCTGCCGATCTGCCAAGACTGCTTTTTTTGCCGATTTCCCCGCGATCCCCCTTTTTGAAATCCCCAAGTTTCCCGGCAATGCTCAGCTCCGGCTTCACATACCGAACTCTACTTGATAAGTATTGTTACTTACTCTAATCCCCGATCCCTGTCGGCATCTACTCGTTTTTATATTAACTTTATTAAATAAATATTAAATTATTTGAAGTAACATAAAAAATTTTAATTTTTGTTATTAAACATTATGATGTTAGTTTATATTGTCAAGGTGGACAGCTTCCCCTATTCTTAAAGAATAGGAAGCTTTACACTGCATTACTAAATAATGTGGGCCTCCCCGTCCAAATTTTTAGATTTCTCAAAGATTTGTAACGGTAATTTCACTAATCCTCTAGGAGATTCAAAAATGTCAATTGCCGTGGGAATGATTGAGACAAAAGGTTTTCCCGCTGTTGTGGAAGCTGCCGATGCTATGGTCAAAGCTGCCCGCGTTACCCTCGTGGGCTATGAAAAAATCGGCAGCGCCCGCGTCACCGTAATTGTGCGCGGCAACGTGTCGGAAGTCCAAGCCTCAGTGGCCGCCGGAGTGGAATCCGTCAAGCGGGTGAACGGCGGAGAAGTCGTCTCTACCCACATTATCGCTCGCCCCCACGAAAACCTAGAATACGTTCTGCCGATTCGGTATACAGAAGCAGTAGAACAGTTCCGAGGCTACTAAGTTCTTTGCGCACAGAAATTTCGTTTGACGAAAATTAGTGCGATCGTCAAAAATTAACTGTTTAGTTCCCCAAATATTCAATCAGGAGTAAAACCAATGGCAATTGCAGTTGGCATGATCGAAACCTTAGGCTTCCCCGCAGTTGTAGAAGCTGCTGACGCGATGGTCAAAGCAGCCCGCGTCACCTTGGTAGGCTACGAAAAAATTGGTAGCGCTCGCGTTACAGTCATTGTCAGAGGAGATGTCTCGGAAGTGCAAGCTTCGGTCGCCGCTGGAGTAGAGTCAGTGAAGCGCGTTAACGGCGGACAAGTGATGTCCACCCACATTATCGCCCGCCCTCACGAAAACTTGGAGTACGTGCTGCCGATTCGCTACACCGAAGCTGTAGAACAATTCCGCGAAGGCGTCAGCGGCATTCGCCCTCTCAACAGATCGTAAGATAGGCGATCGGCAAAGGGGCATTAGGTAATTAAAAATTAAAAATTAAAAATCGCGATGTTTTTGATTTAGCATTTTTAATTTTTAATTGAGGAGGGCATGGGATATTGGTTATTAGTCATTAGTCATTAGTCATTCATTAGTTACTAGACGAAGAACTCTAAACGGCGGACAGCGGACTGAGTAAAGCTAATTAAAAAAAGACAAGTGACAGTGTAAAAATGACAGTTACCAATTACCTATTACCTATTACCTAAAATGCAAATGGCCAAAGTTCTCGGCACAGTTGTCAGTACCCAAAAAGAGCCGACACTGAGAGGATCGAAATTTCTACTGCTGCAATTCATCGATGAGGAAGGTTCCCCAGTTCCCGGATATGAGGTAGCCGCTGACTGTGTGGGCGCTGGTATCGATGAATGGGTTTTAGTGACCCGAGGCAGCGCAGCCCGGATCGCGCCCGGAAGCGAAAACCGTCCGATCGATGCTCTGGTAGTAGGCATTATAGATACTGTCAATGTAGAAAATCGCCTCATTTACAGTAAAAAAGACGACCCGTACCGCTAGTTGCAACCGTTAGCAGTTAGCAGTTAGTGGAAGAATAACTAACAACTAACAACTAACAACTAACAACTAACAACTAACAAAAAGATTTTTCAGCTTAGGAGAACTTAATTTATGGCAGTCCGCAATGTTGCGGCTCCCCCGACGCCTTGGTCGAAAAACTTGGCTGAGCCTAAAATTCACGACACCGCCTTCGTACATTCCTTTTCTAACATTATTGGGGATGTGCATATCGGTTCTAATGTGATGATTGCCCCCGGGACATCTATCCGCGCCGATGAAGGCACTCCTTTTTATATTGGAGAAGGAAGCAACATTCAAGACGGAGTAGTGATTCACGGCCTAGAACAAGGCCGAGTCACAGGAGATGACGACAAATCTTATTCTGTGTGGGTGGGGAAAAATACTTCCCTCACCCACATGAGTTTAATTCACGGCCCTGCCTACGTAGGCGACGAGTGCTTTATCGGCTTTCGCTCTACGGTGTTCAATGCCAGAGTGGGCAACGGCTGCATTGTGATGATGCACGTACTAATTAAAGATGTGGAGATTCCCCCCGGTAAGTACGTACCTTCGGGAGCCATTATCACTAATCAGAAGCAAGCCGATCGCTTGCCTGACGTTCTAGATTCTGACGTTCAATTTGCGACCCATGTCATCGGCATCAATGACGCTCTGAGAACGGGTTATCGCTGCGCTGAGAACATCGCCTGTCTAGCACCAATTCGCAACGAACAAACTAAAAACCCAAATATGACTCAAACCAAATATTCTACCCATGCCGGCACCCAATTGAGTTCAACTCTTGCCGATAGCATCCGCAATTTACTAGCTCAAGGATACAGCGTCGGAGCCGAACACGCCGACGTGCGACACTTCCGGACCGGTTCTTGGCGCACTTGCGGCCCGATTTCCTCAAAGCGCGACTCTGAAGTAATCGCGGCTCTGTCAGCTTGCATGGCTGAGCACCAAGGAGAATACGTCCGCTTGATCGGGATTGACACCAAAGCCAAGCGCCGCGTACTAGAAGAAATCGTCCAAAGACCGGGAGACAACGGCTCTAACGGTTCTAACGGTGCGAAAACTCACCAATCTAACGGTAAAGTTGCACAACAAGCTTCATACCACAATAGCGGTTCCGTGTCAAGCGGAAAATTGAGTGCCGACACAGTGGCTCAGGTTCGCGGCTTGCTAGCTCAAGGCTACAAGGTGGGGACGGAACACGCCGACGCGCGCCGCTTCCGCACCAGTTCTTGGCAAAGCGGGCCTTCGCTACAAGTGAGAAACGAATCTGAGGCGATCGCCGCTTTGGAATCTGTGATGAACGAGTACCCGGGCGAGTACGTGCGCTTGATCGGGATTGACCCGAAAGCTAAGCGGCGCATAGTTGAAGAAATTATTCAGCGTCCCGACGGCCCAGTTGCTCAATCGGCTAAGCCGGGAGCAACATCTAAGTCGGCAGCAACATCGGGATACAAAGCAGCTTCGACTGGTTCGGCGAGCAGCGGAAGTTTGACCGGCAAGACGATCGACCAAATCCGCAACCTACTCTCCCAAGGCTACAAAATTGGCTCGGAACACGCCGACGCGCGCCGTTTCCGTACCGGTTCTTGGAGCAGTTGCGCGCCGATCGCATCCAACCGCGAATCCGAAGTGATTTCCGCCCTCGAAAGCTGTCTCAAAGAACACAGCGGCGAGTACGTCCGCTTGCTTGGCATCGACTCCAAGGCGAAGCGCCGGGTACTCGAAGAAATTATCCAACGACCTTAATTTGCCTGGTAATTAGCCTGTTTCTCCCGTTAAGCCCTCGCACAGGGGCCAACGGGAGAAACCCAAGCGGATTGAAGTTAGATTTGAGATAGTTATAAAGCTCGATTGAGAAATGTTGGTCAAAATCTAGAATCTTCTGAAAGTTTCTATAAAACGTTAAAGCATCAAGCTTCTCAGTATTAGTAAATTATCGTTTCTTAGATTGACATGGTTAAATTTATCAGTCGAAAAAACCCATAATTTAAAGTCCTTTTATCGAAAAAAATAGCTCCTTTCATGGTGAAGTCGAATGTATTTATCGCCACTGCAATTAAGTAGCAACTCTCAGATTTTGATGAGTGGCGATGTAGTTGTGAATGAGGGTGCGGCGATCGCCCCTGGAGCAATCCTGCAAGCAGATTTGGGCTGCCGGATCTCGATCGCCGCCGGTGCCTGTATCGGTATGGGAGTTATCCTTCACGCCCGTGAAGGTACTCTGGCAATCGAGGCGGGCGTTATTCTGGGTGCAGGGGTGCTGGTGGTAGGTGCGGGAACGATCGGGGCAAATGCCTGTATTGGGGCGGGGACGACACTGATCGATCCTTGTATCGACCAAATGCAAATTATACCAGCAGGTTCTCTAATCGGAGATACCAGCCGCCAAGCGGCCGCAGAAGCAACCGCAGCAGCGCCAACATCACCAGAAACCCCCGAAGCCACTACGCCACCAGTCGATCGACCGATCGAGCCGATCGAGCCGCCACAACCCGCCCAAACACCGCCTCAAACTGCCCCGGAGACGGCCCCAGACCCGCCGGAATCCACCGCCGCAGAGCCTCCGCAACCAGGCGAAACGCCAACTATTCTGTACGGTCAAGCTCACATCAATCGGCTGTTGGGGACGCTGTTTCCGCACCGGCAAGCTTTTAATCGATCGGACGAAAACGGTCAAACTTTATCGGGCGGTTCCGGGTAGCCGTCATTTCGGCAAAAGGCAGCTATGCTGAAGGCAGAAAGATCAAATATAAATAGGTAATCTCATATTATTGGTAGCTCAGCAATTTGTCAGGCCTTGCCGCAGCAATCTGTGTCTTGTAGCTCGTGCAGTCGGTCTTCTCATCTGAGAAACTATAAACTATCAACAAATTTTTATTTTGGGAAGTTTCTAAGGGTAATAGAAGATGGACGGACAAACAGATCGTAACAGTCACGAAGAGCGATCGCAGCGCCAGGAATACTTCAAAGACACTGCTTTGGGTTTGGTATCGACCAAGAGTTTTCCGGCAATTGTCGGGACTGCTGACATGATGCTGAAGTCGGCAGGGGTGATTTTGGTAGGATACGAAAAAATTGGTTCCGGTCACTGTACGGCGATCGTCCGGGGCAGAATTTCGGACGTGCGCTTGGCTGTGGAAGCTGGAGCTCAAACTGCCGAACAGTTCGGGCAGTTTGTTTCTAAGTTGGTGATTCCTAGACCCTTGGCTAATTTGGAAGTGGTTTTGCCGATCGGCTTTCGCCTGACTGAGCTTTCGGAAAGCGGCAATTATTCTCGGCTTAGCAATCAGGCGATCGGTTTGCTCGAAACCCGGGGATTTCCCGCAATGGTCGGCGCTTGCGATGCTATGCTCAAATCCGCAGACGTACACTTGGCAGCTTACGAGAAAATCGGCGCGGGTTTGTGCACGGCAATTATTCGCGGTGCAGTTGCAGATGTAGCAGTAGCCGTAGAAGCCGGGATGTACGAAGCTGAGCGAATTGGCGAGTTGAACGCGGTGATGGTAATTCCGAGGCCTTTGGAAGATTTGGAACAAACTTTACCGCTGGCGAGTTGCTGGATCGAACACCGTAAACCTGTGATGATGCCCGTGTCGGTTAAGGAAAAAGAACAAGAATTGATCGAACTTCCAGATTTGGAGAAATTGACTGTTTATGTGGAAGAGGAAATCAATCGGTAATTCGTAATTAGGCAACAAAATTTTGTAGAGACGTGCTGCTGCAAATACTCAGATGAAGTTTCTCAAAAAAATATAAAGTTTACTCGGTGGGAGTGGGTGCAACAATTTATACTGAGTAGCTGTCTCAAACTTAATTTGGCGATCGAGCCGATCGCAGCCGTATCAAGAGACACAGAACACCAACTAAAACTAGGCTTTTAAGATCGAGTCGATCGCCTAAACAATGGAACTGACGAAGTAAATCCAGCCGAGGTGCAGACTCTTTCCACAGGATTTAACTGCTGTTAAAATGAACCTAAAATCCTGTTTCCGGTAGATAGCCTACCATCAATTTGAGGGTAATCTAATAACGGGTGGCACAAAAAGAGAAGTTTAACCGTTGTTCAACTCAAAACTGGCAGCAAAGGAATCAACCCCCAGAATCAAGCACTCCTGAAAGTTGACCTATGAACCTCAAACAATTTTACAAGCGCGGTTTGCACAGCGCCAAGAAAGGAAACTATGAAGCGGCGATCGACGATTTCGATCGCATCCTGCAACTCAACCCTGCCGATGCCAAAGCCTATAACAATCGCGGCTTAGTCTACTATTACATGAAAGACTACCAGAAAGCGATCGCAGACCTCAGCCAAGCGCTAGATATCAATCCTAATTTGTTCGAGGCTTACCTGAATCGAGGCAATGCTTGGCGCCATCTAGGAGAACACGAAAAAGCCATTGACGATCTCAACTGCGCTTTAGCAAGTAAGCCGGGCAACCACGCTATATACAACAACCGAGGACTCGTACTTGCTAATTTAGGACATTACGAAGAAGCAATAGAAGACTACAATCGAGCTCTCTCTATCAATTCCCACAATTATAAAACCTATTACAACCGCGGGCGCGCTTACTACCTTTTGGGAGAAAAAGAGGCCGCAACGGAGAACTTTAATGAAACGCTGCGGTTGAATCCTAAATATATCAAAGCTTACATAAATCGCGGTCTCTGTTATCACCAATTAGGAGACAACACGCAGGCGATCGCCGATTACAACACTGCACTGGGCATCGATCCACAAAATGTTTATGCGTATTATAACAGAGGTTGCGTTCGCTATAAATTAAAACAAATGCAGCTTGCAATTGAAGACTTTGACAAAGCAGTGGAACTCGATCCGAACTATGTTAAAGCTTATCTCAACCGGGGTTTAGCGCTCTATAAACTCGGAGATGTGACGGCAGCAAATAAGGATTTTTACTTAGTAATGTGCATTAATGCTGAAGCTTATGTATACTACCAAGCCCAGCGGTGTACGCCTGATATTAATTCGTACTTCAAAGAAGCGCCACAGGTGGAACTTAATAATGCTGTAGAATACTACAACACAACCTTAAATACGATGTCAACTTCCTTAAGTTCCGCAGCATTAAACGCGGTATGGAATCAAGAAGATTTGGAGAACAGAGACTCGATTATCTGTGAAGGTGAATTTATCAATAATTGAATTAGTTAGCAGTCAGTAGTCAGTAGCCATGAGGCTTAGTGAATAAAATTTTGAGCGATAGGAAACCGCATATGCAACGCAAAGCCATCTCAAGATAGGAGAGCGAATGTATGGAATTTACGTCTCATGACTCAGCAGTCATTAGTCATTTTTCATTAAGTAGGTCATCGCAAAAAAACAATACCTCAGAAAGCCAGTTTCTTCGTATATTTCTCGTGAGTCGTCGTGGCAAAATCTCGTAGGAATCGGCTTTCTAGCCCCCTGCGCAAGCCCCGATCGAGAGGTTTTTAACGCGGATTGTGTACCAGTTAAAAATGAAAGTCCTTACTGCAAAAAAAACAGCAAGGACTTCAATCATTTATTCCTGAGTTTTAAGGACGAACGTCCTTACTACACACGTTAAATACTCGCCATCACTTCACGCGCTGCGGCCAAAGTTCGATCGACATCTTCATCAGTATGAGCCAAAGAAGTAAATCCTGCCTCAAACTGCGAAGGAGCAAGATAAATTCCGTGCTCCAACATTCCCCGGTGAAAGCGGCTGAACTTAGTCAAATCCGACTTTTTCGCATCATCGTAATTGTGAACCGGGCCAGCCGCAAAAAACAAGCCAAACATCCCGCTAATTTGCCCGCCGCAAACCGCGTGTCCGGCTTCCTTAGCAACTTTTAGCAATCCGTCGGACAGTTTTTTCGTAATCTTATCTAACTGTTCGTAAGTGCCGGGTTTTTGCAGCAATTCCAAAGTTTTAATCCCAGCAGTCATCGCCAAAGGATTACCCGAAAGCGTACCTGCTTGATACATCGACCCAGCAGGAGCCACCATCCCCATAATATCGCGCCGTCCGCCGTAAGCTCCCACCGGCAAACCGCCGCCGATAACTTTACCCAAAGTTGTCAAATCCGGGGTAACGCCGAATTTTTCTTGGGCGCCGCCGTAGGCGATGCGGAAACCGGTCATTACTTCATCAAAAACTAACAAAGCACCGTTATCTTTGGTAATTTCCCGCAGGCCTTCGAGAAAACCTGCATCCGGGGTAATAAAACCGGCATTGCCCACAACTGGTTCGAGAATTACGCCTGCTATCTGGCCCGGATTTTCGGCAAATAAAGCTTTTACTGCTTCCAAGTCATTGTAGGGAGCGTTGAGGGTGTTGGCGGTAACGGATTTCGGAACGCCCGGGGAGTCTGGAAGGCCCAGAGTTGCCACGCCGGAACCTGCTTTTACCAAGAACATATCGGCGTGCCCGTGATAGCAGCCTTCAAATTTAATCAGTTTATCGCGCCCGGTGAAGGCTCGCATCAGCCGCAAAACGGCCATGCAGGCTTCGGTGCCGGAGTTGACAAATCGCACCATTTCGATGCTGGGAACCGCATCGATGACCATTTCCGCGAGCACGTTTTCCAACAGCGACGGTGCCCCGAAACTCGTACCTTTTTCTAAAGCTTCGTGAAGGGCTTTGATGACTTCTGGGTGGGCGTGGCCGCAGATAGCCGGGCCCCAAGTGCCTACGTAGTCGATGTATTGGTTTTCGTCAACATCCCAAATGTAAGCTCCTTTTACCCTGTCAAAGACGATTGGCTGTCCGCCTACGGATTTGAAGGCGCGGACGGGGGAACTGACGCCACCTGGCATCAACTTCTGGGCGGCGGCGAAAATTTCTTCTGATTTGGTCGTTTTCAAGGTTGTGGAAACCAATGTTTTCTCCTTAGTGAACGTCTGTTGTTGGTAGAATAATTTTATAGCCAGTTCAACATAAAGGTTAGGTCGATTCAAGGAAACTATTCTAATAGATTTTAGGGTACAAACCAATGAGTAGCAATACTAGCTTGGGTTTTTTAGGCTTTGTCGCACTAGCACCGTGAAGCGAAGCTATCCCGTAGGGAATCGCGCTAAAGTGTAATTTTTTGTAAAATACTTCTTGACAATTTGTCCATCACTTCCTCAATCTCCTCTCTTCTCTTCCTCTGCGTCCTCTGCCTTCTCTGCGGTTAATTAAAAAAAATCTCCGACAGGAAAGCGTTAATCTATATTACCAAGTTGAAATAAAATTATGTCTACTAATGATTTATCGAGTTTGAGCCGATCGATCCCAATTGAAAAGATTCGTTACGACGATCGCGGTTTAGTGCCTGCGATCGTCCAAGATTATTTGGACGGTACAGTCTTGATGATGGCATGGATGAGTCGGGAGTCGCTGCAAAAAACGCTCTCTACCGGGCAAACTTGGTTCTGGAGCCGTTCTCGTTCCGAATTGTGGCCCAAAGGCGCGACTTCGGGACACGTTCAAAATGTCAAAGGGCTGCGTTACGATTGCGATAGCGATGCTTTGTTGGTAACAGTCGAACAAGTTGGAGATATTGCTTGTCACACCGGAGAAAGAAGTTGTTTTCACCAAGTTGACGGAGAAATTGTACCGCCGCCTGGAGATATGTTATCTCAATTATTTGAGGTAATTTGCGATCGGCGCGACCATCCTAACGAAAGTTCTTATACTTGCAAATTGTTCGAGGGTGGCGACAACAAGATTCTCAAGAAAATTGGCGAAGAGTCGGCGGAAGTTGTAATGGCTTGCAAAGATGACGATAAAGATGGAATTGCTGGGGAAGTTGCGGATTTATTTTATCACACTTTGGTTGCTTTGGCTCACCATCAAGTTGATTTGAGAGCAGTTTACCGCAAATTGGACGATCGACGAAAATAATCGGTAATTGGGAATTGGTAATTGGGCATCGATAATTGGTAATTGATAATTGCCGTCCTGCACGCACTCTGACGCTCAGAAACCGGGTTTTTTACCAAGTCTGCGATGCTCGAACGCGTCTTTTCGTAAAAAAACCCGGTTTCTCGGCCCCCATGCGTACTCGTGCGTAAGTCCTATTTAGGTTAGCACTGCTTAAGCGGCAACAGTATCAATTCCTGGCAATTGCAGATAGTATCGCGACTGCCTTTAGAAGGTAAAAGTGGTGCGCAGGACTCCCACCCCTACAGTGTCATTATCCTTAGTTCCTTCAGGATTGAACAGCACAAAAGCTCCGGGTGTAATGCTGATATTATCGTTGACTTTGAAGCGGTAATAAGCTTCTAAATGGTAAGGAGTTGCTTTGTTTTGCTGAAAGCGAGCACCGCCACTTACTGAATCGCGATCGAGTGGCTGTCCAAACAAAATACCTGCATTATTGCCCTGTGCGAACAAATCTCGGAAATGGAAACCTACCATCCAACTGGTGAAAGTTGTAGAAGCATTGCTTCTTTCAGCGTCAGCAACTATCCAACCTCCATAGGTAGAAATAGCAATTTTCGGAGAAAACCGCCAAGTTGCGGTACCGCCAAAGGAATTGAGCCTCACGCCACCGTTAACAGGTTCTCTATCCGATCCCAAAATAGAACCCAAATCGGCATCACCTAATCCTGTAGCAAGAATATTCACTTTGTGGCGACTGTAAGCGTAATTTAAACCTATGTCGATACTGCTGGTAGGTTTAATAGTTAACTGCGCCGCAGCCACCGTACTTCCCTCAAATGCACCTGCTCCTAAAGGCGTGGCTGGAAAGCCTAAATCAACGGGCAAGGCTGCATTTGCACTGCCGTACAAAGCTGTGAGATTAAGCTTGCGGGAAATGTTCCAAATAAACCCGCCTGCTGATGCCAAACCCCTGCCTGAAGTGCCACCGGATACGCGGACTACAGGGTTATAACCTGCAAACCTAGAGACGGCTTCTTGCCCTTCTCCAGCAAAGGGAGTAATAGCTTGAAAAGCGTCAGAAGTTTCTGCTTTCGGGCCGGCAAATAAAGTGATACTATTAGAAACTGGAAAGACGTAAAGCAGCTTGTAAAGTTCAACAGTATTGGCGTCAATGCTAGATAGAGTCTCAGGATTAATTCCTGGGAATTGCGGTTCAAAACTCAGCTTTGCCTGACTGTCGGACAAAGCACTAAATGCCCCTGTTGACAAACCTAAATTAGGCCCGAAGCTGCGAATGTTGTAAGCTTGCAAGCCAGTTATTAGGGTATCTTTGCCTGTAAAACTGGTCAGCAGATTCAAGCGCACTCGGTAGTTTAAGACTGTCTGAGTATCGCTGTTATTGTTTTTGGTAGTATCGGCAACGCTAAAAATTGCTTCGCCACTGAGTTTAGTTGTTGTCGAAAATTGATTGGCTTCTAGTTCGGCTGTACGAGATTCTAAAGCATCGACTCTACCCCGCAAAGTGGCTAATTCTGCTGCAAATTCTTCTTGCAATCTTTGCAATGCGGCTAAGTCTTCCTTTGTTGCTAAGTTGGTTGTACCTGTTTTAATTAGCTCACTAACTTTATCCAAGCAAGCGTTTAAACCGGCGGCAAATTCGTAGCGAGTCATTGCCCGATTGCCTCGGAATGTGCCGTCTGGATATCCTGCTATGCAGCCGTATCTTTCTACTAGAGATTGCAGGGCTTGAAATGCCCAGTCCGTCGGGCGCACGTCGGAGAGTTGAGATACAGATGTTACTTGTTGTAGTTCGATCGACCCCTCGGTTTCGCTGTTGGTTGCTGCTGGTTCTAAGGAACTGCTGTTTTCGATTTCAGCCAACTTTTGGGTAGTAGAAGTTTCTGTTGGTACTGGTGCAGATATGCCTGTTTGGGCAATAGCTGGTGCGGCTGGGTTTTGGGCAGCAATGACTGATGTTTCTGCCGTAAATTCTACTGGTGTCTGCTGGTTTTGGGAAGGGGTAACAGATATTTCTTCTGTAACTGAGGCTGGCTCTAAGTTGCCTGCTTTTTCAGCTAATTTTAATGAGTTTTCCGGCGTATTTTCAGCGGTAAATGTTGCTGTTTGTGGCCCATTGAGTTGAGGGCTGTCTTGGGGGAGAGGCGCGAGTTCCTTGGCTGTTGAGACGGGGCGATCGCCCGTGTTTTCAACTTCCACTGCATCGGCGGGTTTGAATTCATCTATTCCCGGAATTTTGACCGCATTGTCAACACTACTTGTATCCAGGCTGATTTCAGTCTCTAATTGTTTCAATTCTTCAGTACCTAATGTCTGTTTCTCAGGGACGAGAGGCATCGCTGCCAATGGTAGAGAACCGACAAGTAGATAAACTAAACCTATTCCGCTAGCACTAAAGAGTAGATGTGCTTTCATTACAGCTCCTCACTAAATAGATTGTAAAATTGCTCTTATGTTTCGAGAATTATAAATCTATTTGGCATCCACAATCCCAAAGTTTTTAATTCATAATTATTATGTTTTTCATTAAGAAATAGCAGGATAACTTATCACAAAAAAAGTATTTAGGCAACTATTTTTTTAACATTCGATCGATCCTCTGTAAAAAAAGAGATAAAAATGTATCACAGAACAGGTATTTAGGCAACTATTTTTTTAACATTCGATCGAGCTTTTGCAAAATAACAATAGCAGCGCCCACACTCAAAGCCAAACCCAACCAAAAATTATCCGCCGCCCATTTACCTCTATCCAAAGCCAAACCGCCCAGCGGCGGCCCGATTAAATAGCCGATCGCCCAACACTGAGAATTAACCGCCAAATACACGCCGCGCAAAGACTCCGGCGCTAAATCCACCACCAAAGCCGAAGCAAAAGGCGTATAAGCAACAGTCGCCACCGACAAAAAACTCAAGCCTAAAACAGCTAACAATAGATTGCCCGTTGCAGCCATTCCCGTCAAGCCGATCGCAATAAATCCCATTCCCCATAGCAGCGCAGAAATCATCAAAGCTTTTGGATGGGAAAATGGCCTCAAAGCTTTAACAACTGGCAGTTGCAAAGCCACAGTTAAAAACGTGCTAAAAGCAAACAAAACGGTAATTGTACCTGTTGAAAAACCTTTTTCCGTCCCCACCGCGACAAACTTGCTAAAGTAGAGCGGCATTGTGGTTTGGATTTGGGAAATATATAATGTGAACAAAGTATTTACTAAAGCATAGACTAGAAGACTTCGATCGCTCAGCGCCACTATCCAGCCATTTTCCAGATTTTTGCTGCCTCTATCCGCTGAATTAGCTGGTTTGTAGGTTTCGGCGATCGCGATCGCAACTACCGCAAATAGCACTAAAAACGAGATACCATCAATAATAAAGAGCGATCGATAATTACCCGTTACCTCAATCAATAAACCCCCCAAAATAATCCCAACTTGCAAACCTAAATTATCAGCCAGCCTCGTCAAAGCAAAAGCTTCCTGTCGCTGTTCGCCCTCGGTTAAATCCGCCACCATCGTCTCGGTTGGAGGCCAATACAAACCCACGCCCAAACCCATCAGTAAATTGCCCGCAACTAAACCAGGAAAATCATTAGCAGCCGCCAGTACAAAAGAAGCCACAGCAGCAATAATTGCCGCCAGCAATAAAGTTCGCCGCCTTCCCCAAAATTTGGAATCGCAAAAAGAACCGCCCAAAACTCTGCCGAATATTCCCGAAACTGAACCGCTACCCAAACCAATCCCAACAGCAGTAGCAGATAAACCGACGCGATCGACAAAAAATATGGGCGCGTAAAATAAAGTAAAACCGGTGCCGCTTTGGGAGAGGAATCTGCCAGCAGCAAGAATCCAGACTTGATGGGGGAGACGGGGAAACCAAGATGATAATTGAAATTTAGGCATATACAGTTAAATTAGGAGTTAGTCCTGGACGCAGAAACCCGGTTTTTTTATGAACATACGTTATAGCCTTTAATCACGACCAAAAACCCGGTGTCTTTGGTCGCAGTGCGTAAGTTCTGTGAGTAATTATTAATTTATTCCGTACTTTTTCCGAATTAGTATTAGTTAACGCAGGTGATGACAAACATCATTGAGCTTAACAATTCTTCAGGCTCTGTTACACAAAAGTTACCATTAATTTAAAAATACTTAACACGATTTTATAAAAAAGTTAGTTAAACTCTAGAAAAGGCAGAATAAAATTTTAGAGGGTCTAATTATATGACAGCTATTACAACATCAAGAGTGGAATCACTCAAACCTCGCTGGCAAGCAATTGTCATGGTGGCCTTAATTTTCTGGGCCAGCGTTAGCCTGATTTTGGATCTAGTAATTATGCCCAGTCTCTACGTATCTGGCATGATGACATCTCCCGAATTTGCAACGGCCGGAAATTTAATGTTCTGGGGATTCAACCGCGTTGAGTTAATCTGTTCGGGCCTGGTGACAACGGGTTTGATGGTTTTGAGCAATTTAGTCGGTGACTTCGGCAAGCGCAGCCGCACAGCAATCTTATTATCATTGGTACTTCTGGCGATCGCCCTGATTGACACCTACGCCCTGACGCCCCAAATGAGCGCCTTGGGAATTCAGCTAAATCTGTTCGATTCTGCAGCAGAAGTGCCTACCGGGATGAATCTACTGCACCAAGGCTATTTTGGCTTGGAAGTGCTGAAGTTGGCTGTCGCCGGTACGCTGATCGGCTGGTGCTACCAAAACCAAGTTTAATCAACACAATCCTCAGATGTTGAGTTGAGAAAAACTCAACCTTTAGCAGCGGGCATGAATTCACGCCCGCTGCTAATTTTTTATTAAATTTTAGCGCTCGTAAACTATGGTTGAATTGCAGGCATTCGCTCTCCTATCTTGAAATGCACCTGCGTTCTATCTGCGGTTTCCCGATCGATCGAACATTTATGCAATAACTCTACTGTCAAGTTTCCTAAATCCGCCCAAAAACGGATACTTGCGAACGAATCCTGTCGTAAAGAACTAAAAATTTTAGACTCTTTTTCAAACTCCCAGATTCATCTGTAGAGTAAATCTAAAATCTAAAATCTAAAATCTAAAATCTAAAATCGACTGACGGCGCTTTACTCGGATGCTTCCGGTACATCTGCTTTCGGCCACAGCAGGCGCAAGCCCATCACCGCAAATCCGATCGCCGCGATCGCCTTTACCAGTCGCTCCGGCAATACCTCTGCCGTGCCTTGCCCAACTAAAACGCCGATTAAACTCGCCAGCAGCAACGCCGACGCCGTACCGAAAAATACAGCCCGCGGCGAGTTACAACTGCTGCCGAGGGCGATCGCAGCTAGTTGACTTTTGTCTCCCAATTCTGACAAAAAAACTGTAAGAAAACTTATTCCCAAAAGTTGCCAATCCATGTTTTTTAGTTATTAGTTAATTAAGAAATCTCGGACAGTATATGTAGGGTGCGCCTCAGCGCACCTTGCCCATATAAGGTGGTTAAAGTCAGGGCGATTGACAATTAACCCAGCACTTCCCACAGCAGAACAGCCGCAATCCCCAGCAAAATCACTCCTGCAGCTCTCTCCAAAGTTCTCGGAGCAATCCGACTTGCCAGCCACCTTCCCAGCAAAACTCCCAGCAAACTGGTTGCTATCAAAGCCGAACCCGCACCGGCAAACACAATCCAAGGCTCCCGAGATTCAGCCGTCATCAGCAAAATTGCGAGTTGAGTTTTGTCTCCTATTTCAGCTAAAAAAATAGTTGCAAAAGTAGAAGCAAAAATTGCCCACTGCTTCGACTTCAGTTTATTTGGTTCCTGACAAATATCGGGATTTGCACTCACTGAGAGTTCAGCGGGTTCCGGGTTTAAAGCAGCACAAATCTCAGAAACCTCTTTTATTTGTATTTGTACCTGTTGTGGCAAATCATAATTGAGGTTTACTGAGTCAGAAGCAGACAAGCTTGGCGGAACAGAATCAAGTTTCACGGGCAATGAGTGCTAAACGCTATTTATTTTTGAATTGTACTTTTGATTCTAACTTTCTCTGTACCTGCTTTTACGAAACCAGGGTCATCTTTTTCTCCCGAGATTTCAGCAACTGATTCCTGGAACAACTCACCGCACCCAAAAAGGGATACAAGCCCCCAGATTTATCTGTCGAGTCAATCTAAAATCTAAAATCTAAAATCTAAAATTGACTGGCTGACTGATTGGTTCACGTACCGTAAGTTCGATCGCCCGCATCTCCCAAACCAGGTACAATAAAGCCCTGTTCGTTCAGCATTTCGTCGATCGTGGCCGTATAAATAATCAAACTCGGGTACTCTGCACTCAGCCTCTTCAAAGCCGGAGGAGCAGCCACCACAGAGATAATCCGAATCAAGTTTGGGTCAATTCCCCGCTTCGTCAATTCCTGCATTGTCGCCACAATCGTGCCGCCAGTCGCCAGCATCGGCTCGCTAATTATCACCCGCGTTTCCGGGATAAACTGCGCCGGCAACTTGTTCAAATAACAACTCGGTTCCAGCGTCTCCTCATTTCTTGCCATGCCGAGGTGATAAACCGACGCCAGCGGCACAACCGTCTGAATTCCTTCCAGCAGTGCCAAACCCGCCCGCAAAATCGGTACCACAACTAACGGAGCTTCCGGGTTGATAAAAGTCGCCGGACATTCTGCCAAAGGCGTCTGCACCGTTGTTTCCACTGTCGGCAGCCATTCTCGAATCGCCTCGTAAGCCAGCCACCTTCCCAATTCTGTCATCGCAGAACGAAAAAGTACCGAGGGGGTAGCGGCGTCGCGGGCGACAGCCAGCCAGTGTTTAATTAACGGATGCGGGGGAACGTAAACGCGCAGTTGCAGGGACATTAGAAAATTGGGGAGATTGCTAGGTTTGAGGGATTTTATGCGGTGCGGTCGATCTTCTTCGAGAAATTCGCCAACCGGCGATCGATCGCTCTGTGCAACTTATCACATCCTTGAGGGCGCATACAACCCAGAGAGCGAGAATCGACCGAAGAGCACCATTTTCAAGATTGCCGTCGCGAGTTCAAACTCCTGCCGGACTGTGGCGACAAGCACAAGCCGTCCGTTACAACCCATTCGCCGATCGACCTCCATCGGCTTATTGAAATATTTTTCTAATAGTATTGACATTAATTAGCAACAAGGCTATAGTAATTTTCAGTGTTCTCCTCTCAAAGGATCGGCAGACGGGGGCAGTCGGCAATGGTAGACTGTTCCCGCATTTTTTTTGGGGAAAGAAGAAGGAAGAAGTCCGATGGAAGAGGGAAAAGGAAAAAAGGCAGAAGGCTACATATACAAAGGGAAAATGGCAGAGGCAAGAGTTCGGCGACGGCGATCGACTGTAATATTATGGAAATTATTAAGATTTTTAACGCAATGTCAGCTCCTACCCAATCCCAGTTATTTTCTTCCAACTCCCGCCCAACAGAGCAAGAGTTTGATGTAATTGTCATCGGTTCCGGCATTGGCGGACTCGTGACAGCCACCCAGTTAGCCGCTAAGAAAGCCAAAGTTTTAGTGCTCGAAAGCTATACAATTCCGGGGGGTAGCGCTGGATATTTCGATCGAGAAGGCTACAGATTCGATGTCGGCGCCTCCATGATTTTTGGCTTCGGACAGCGCGGCACCACCAACCTCCTCACCCGCGCCCTGAAAGCAGTCAACGTCACCTTAGAAACGATTCCCGACCCCGTACAGCTTCACTATCACTTACCCAGCGGCTTGGAACTTGAAGTTCCCCAGGCTTATGATAAATACTTGCAAGAATTAACTGACAGGTTCCCTCACGAACGCGAAGGAATCCACAAATTTTACGGCGAATGCTGGAACGTCTTTAACTGCCTCAACGGCATGGAATTGCTATCCCTAGAAGAACCCGGATATCTGGTTCGAGTCTTTTTTCAGAATCCTTTAGCCTGTTTGGGATTAGTAAAATATCTGCCTCAAAATACTGGCGACATTGCGCGGCGCTACATAAAAGACCCTACTTTGCTGAAATTTATCGACATGGAATGCTACTACTGGTCTGTAGTACCCGCAGACTTGACGCCGATGATTAACGCCGGAATGGTATTTTCCGACAGACATTACGGCGGCATAAATTATCCCAAAGGCGGAGTCGGTCAAATTGCCCAAAAATTAGTAGAAGGATTAGAAAAATGCGGCGGGAAAATTCAATACAAAGCTAAGGCGAAAAAAATTCTTACAGAAAACGGCCGCGCTGTCGGAGTTGAGCTAGCAACCGGCGAAGTTTACCGGGCAAAGCGGATAGTTTCTAACGCCACGCGGTGGGATACTTTTGAGAAATTGCTGCCTGCAGAAGAGATGCCCGCGAGCGAAAAGAAATGGCAGCAGCGCTATCAAAAAGCCCCCAGTTTCTTGAGTTTGCATTTGGGAGTGGAAGCAGGCGTAATCCCTGTCGGTAGTGCCTGCCACCACATTTTGTTAGAAGATTGGGACAAAATGGAAGCGCCGGAGGGAACTGTTTTGGTTTCAATTCCGACCGTGCTCGACCCGGATTTAGCTCCCGCAGGATATCATATCGTTCACGCTTTTACGTCGAGTTGGATGGAAGATTGGGAAGGACTTTCGCAGCAGGCATACGAGGATAAAAAGGAAGAGGCCGCAGGGAGAATTATTGAAAGATTAGAAAAGATTTTTCCCGGTTTAGATGCGGGTTTGGATTATATGGAAGTGGGGACAGCGCGTTCTCACCGCCGCTTTTTGGGGCGCGAAGACGGCACTTACGGGCCGATTCCGCGACAGAAGTTAATGGGTTTGCTGGGAATGCCGTTTAATCGAACTTCTATGCCTGGTTTGTATTGTGTGGGTGACAGTACGTTTCCCGGACAGGGTTTAAATGCGGTGGCGTTTTCTGGGTTTGCTTGCGCGCACCGAATTGCCGTTGATTTGGGTTTTTAGCGGTAGCGGTAAGGTGCGTCAGATTGTTCGCTTGAAATACGAGAGAAACTGTGAGACTCCGGCCACCCTACAAAAAGATTAAAAACCCGGTTTCTGGGGAGAAACCGGGTTTTTAAACTGAAAATTGGCGTTTTCCATTCTTTTAAGGAGTTTACTGGTCGTAGCTGCCGCCGACGCCAATTTGAGTATTGTAGATTTTTGCCTCAGTGATGGTCATATCTTCCATTGATGCGCCGGATACGTCAGTGGTGTTAATGATGGCGGCGGTCAGATTTGCCCGATCGAGGTCTGCGTAATTTAAACTGGCATTAGTCAGGAAAACTGCGGTTAAGTTAGCACCCGTCAAGTTAGCACTCGTCAAGTCAGCGCCTTCGAGGTTGGCTTTAGATAGGTTTGCTCCTCGTAAATTTGCTTCTCTCAAGTCAGCACCAATTAGATGGGCTCCCGTTAAATCTGCTCCAGCTAAGTCGCACTGAAAACATTGCCCGGTTGACAATAACTGTTTGACGTGAGCGGGATTTTCAGCGCGAGCCGGGCCTGCCAAAAGTAAGGGAGTAATTAAAAAAGTAGCGGCTAATAGATGGCGTTTCATAATCCCTTTTCCTCACCAGACTGTGTGTTGAAGTTCTTCTGTTTATATCTACAATCTTACCACGGTTGTTTTCGGAATTTGCGATCGAATTCACAGATTGGCTGTGATATCCATTCCCCTCGACAAGCCACAGATGGTCTCGAAAAGCTCGCAAAACTTACTTGGGCAAAACTTAACACTGCCGAACTTAATACAGTGCTTTTTCGTAGTAACCTTTCTAGGTTAGCTACTAAAGCTAACAGATGTGTATTTCTGAAGATGGATATGATTAACGCTGCGATCGATGATTTTAGCCAGCAATCCGATCGCAAAAAGTTCAAAATTAATACATTATTTTTAATAAAAGTGTCACGGGACAGAAAATTTAACTTAAAATAAAGATCCGCTTATAACTTTATAGGTAGACGGAGAGCTGTCACCGACCAGATCCCCAGCCAAAGAGCGGGGTGCATTCTTAACAAGAAATTTTAATTAGGTCTCAGTAGCAGCGCTGTAAAAATTAACCTAGTGCTTGAAAAGCAGCGCTTTTTTGGAATGTCGCAGAATCAACGCGATCGCAAAACTAAATTAAATATGCTCAAAAACGATTCCTCTAAGTATCTGCCAACCTTAGATCAAGTAATTGACCCCTACCCCTTGACAGTTACGCCCGATACCCCACTAGCAGAAGTAATTACCCTGATGGGCCAATGGCGCGGAAGTTGCTCTCTAAACGCAGACATTCCACCAAGCGATATCTACCAGCAACTAACAGAAATCGTAAATGCCCCCACCTCAAGTGCCTTCAGAGACGCCACAGGTATCTGCGTCTTTGTCGTGGAAAAATCTCTCGAAAAATTATCCTCGCACTCTGCTCAAAATTCTCAATTGCAAGGAATCTTTACCGAGAGGGATCTTGTCGATTTGATTGCTTCGGGCAAAAACTTAAAAGGTGTCACCATCGCAGAAGTGATGAGGCAGCCGGCAGCAACTCTGACAAAATCCGAGACTCAAGACATTTTCAGCGCCCTAATTCTGCTGCGGCAACGAAGAATTAAGCATTTGCCAATATTGGACAGTGAGGGTCAACTCTTAGGAGTAATTACGCCGGAAAGCATTCGCCAAGCCATGCTGCAACCGGGAAATATCTTAAAAATGCGCAGCGTGAAAGAAGTAATGACCGCACAAGTCATTCAAGCGCCTCGATCCGCCTCAGTTATGACTTTAGCCGAGTTGATGGCGCAGCACCGGGTTAGCTGCGTGGTAATTACGGAATCAACAGAATTATCGATGAATTTGCCGTTCCCCATTCCAGTAGGTATAGTCACAGAACGGGATATTGTGGAATTTCAAGCTTTAGATATAGATTTGTCGCAAACGATCGCCCAAACAGTGATGAGTACCCCCCTATTTAGTCTCAAGCAAGAAGACTCGCTGTGGGTAGCTCATCTTGAAATGCAGCAGCGTTTAGTGCGCAGGTTGGTAGTAACAGGGGAACGGGGAGAACTCCTGGGAATAGTCACTCAAAGCAACTTACTGCGGGTACTTGACCCGATGGAAATGTCCGGGGCGATCGATGTTCTGCACGATTCAGTCGTAGAACAGACTAGCGAATTGCAAAAAGCGATCGCATCACTCAGCTTGACTAACGCCACACTAGAAAGCGAAATCGCTACCCGCGTGCGGGCCGAGGTGCGGCTGCAACTGCTAGAATCTGCCGTAGTTAACGCTAACGACGCGATCGTGATTATGGATGCGGGACACAGCGATATCTCCGATCCCAGCATCATCTATGCCAACGAAGCTTTTACCCAAATGACGGGTTACCTACCCGAAGAAATCATCGGACAAACCCCCAGTTGCTTGCGCGGCCCAAACAGCGACCCGACCCAGGTCGCTAAAATTCGCCGTGCTTTCTCTCGCCGAGAACCCCTACGCGTGGAATTGATTAACTACCGTAAAGACGGTTCAACTTATTGGGTCGAACTCAACAGCGTACCCATTGCCGACACATCCGGGAACGTCACTCACTGGGTGTCCGTGCAGCGGGATATTAGCGATCGCAAGCGCATGGAACAAGCATTTTTTGAAGAAAAAGAACTCGCTCAGGTTACTCTACAATCGATCGGCGATGCCGTAATCGCTACTGATGCCGACGGCTGCATTTCCACCCTGAATCCAGTTGCCGAAAAACTCACGGGTTGGTCTACCTGGGAAGCTAAAGGTTTGCCCCTCGACAGCGTACTCAGAATAATTGACGAAACTACCCGACTGCCGATCGAAAATATCGCCGAAATCGCTTTGTGCGAAGGCCGGATTGTTGACCAAAGGCACAACAGCTTGCTGATTGCCCGCAACAACCAGGAATTTGCGATCGACCACTGCGTCGCCCCCATCCACGCCAGCAGCGGCAAAATTGTCGGGGCCGTTGTTGTGTTCCGAGATGTTACCCAAGTGCGAACTCAAGCGCGACAACTCACCTGGCAGGCAACTCATGACCCCCTGACGCAATTAGTCAACCGCCGCGAATTTGAGTACCAGCTAGAACAAGCCCTGCACAGTGCTCAAGGTTACGGGCACGAACACGTTATGCTTTACCTGGATCTCGATCGCTTCAAAATAGTTAACGACACTTCCGGTCACGCTGCTGGCGACGAATTGCTGCGCCAAGTCAGCCAGCTATTTAAAGGCAAAATCCGCCAAACCGATATTTTGGCGCGTCTGGGCGGCGATGAATTTGCTGTACTCCTGTATTACAGTCCCCTCGAACGAGGCTTGGATGTTGCAGAATCGCTGCTGCGAAGCATTCAGGGATTCCGGTTTGGGTGGCAGGACAAAACTTTTTCGATCGGTGTCAGTATCGGTTTGGTAACAATTAATCCCAAAACAGTATCGACATCTGCGGTTTTGAGCGCGGCCGATATGGCCTGCTACGCTGCTAAAAATAAAGGCCGCAACCGGGTGCAGGTTTATCAAGCGGGCGATCTAGAATTAATCAAACAGCACGGCGAAACCGAGTGGGTGGTGCAAATTAATCAAGCTTTAGAAGAGAATCGCTTTTGCTTGTACTCTCAGCCGATCGTACATTTGCTCAACTCTCCAACCACCGGAACCCACTGCGAAATCCTGCTCCGCCTCCAGCTTGAAACCGGTCAGTTGGTGTCGCCGATGGCGTTTATTCCGGCGGCCGAACGCTACAACTTGATGCACGCCATCGACTGCTGGGTAATTCGCACTTTATTTAGCAATTTATCTAAAATTTTTACGGCCAATTTATTTGTCCAAAACCCCGGGGTAGACAGCGATAAAATAGTTACCTTCCCTGCTTGCTCTCTTTTGTCTAATCCCAAATTCTCATTTGGCAAGTATCCCAGCCTTTATTCAATCAACCTTTCTGGGGACAGCCTCAACGAAGAAAAGTTTATCGAGTTTATTCAAGAGCAGTTTTCCATCCATCAAATACCGCCAGAAATAATTTGTTTTGAAATTACAGAAACCGTAGCGATCGCTAATCTCAGCAAAGCAGCAAGCTTAATTTGGCAACTCAAGGAACTCGGCTGCCAGTTTGCCTTGGACGACTTCGGCAGCGGGATGTCTTCCTTTGCTTACCTGAAAAGCTTGCCGATTGATTATCTCAAAATTGACGGCAATTTTATTAAAAATATTGCCGACAATCCTATTGATATCGCAATGGTGGAAGCTATTACCAAAATTGCTCACGTCATGGGAATTAAAACTATTGCCGAGTATGTGGAAAGTCAAATAATTATGGATAAACTCAATGAACTTGGGGTAGATTACGCTCAAGGTTATTATTTGGGAAAGCCTCAACCTTGTAACTTCATATCTCCGAGTTTAGAGGAAGTTTTGGGGGAGTTGACGGTTAATTCTTTGGCTTTTGAGGCTAAGCTGGCTTCTTAAACAGGGCCGTTGAGCAATCGATTGTATAAGGGATTTAACGGATTTAACGGAGGGATATTGAGGAAAGAAGGAAAAGAGAGAATAAAAAGGGAGATTTTAAGTTGTGATATCAATTCCCGATTCCCGATTCCCGATTCCCGATTACCCATTACCTTCTACATTAGTTTCCGCCGCTTCAATGTACTGACTGTCTAACAGAAAAGCACCTTTTTCAAAGCGAATGCCCCAATAATTGCCGGGACGCCGATCGATCACAACACCTTCAGCCCCGATCGCAATTAAATTCGCAGGCCGCAGCATCGGCATCGGTTCGGCAGTTTTGACGTAAGGCGGCATCGCCACAACTCGGACTTTTTGACCGATTGTAAATTCTTTTTCCATAAGTTTTATTCCCTAAAAAAACACGGCAATAAAGTAATTTTAACAAAGAATGTTTCTGTTTGATTGATTGATTGATTGATTGATTAGGGATGATATAAAATGAAGAACTATGAAGCGTAATTAAGGGAGTTATAGGCAAAATTATTTATAGTTTAGGCTTCCATCTTCGTTATATTCAAGTTCATAATATTTTCCCCCTAACCCTAAGTCATGAATACATCGTTGGTAGTTTTTGGCTCCCATATCGAAAGGGTTAGTTCTGTTCAATCTTGCCCATTCAGCTATCTTTAGCTGGTTAGTTACCCCTGAAGCATCGGCTACGGTTTTGACAATCCAATCAAACATTTTTTTTCCTCTAAGCTGTCTCTCACTCTACCTCTCTATATTAGCTATATATTCACCTATAGGCAATCAAACATTTTTTTTCCTCTAAGCTGTATCTCACCCCTAACTCGGACGATCGCCCGTAACACCCCTGACCGATCGCGCTACAATTGTCAATCGGGATGAAAATGGCTGATTAGGAAAGTAGAGGAGTAGGTGTTATGGCTACAAGTCGTCGCATTGAGCGTGTAGCTTCAATGGTTAAACGGGAAGTCAGCCTGATGTTGCTGAATGGAATCAAGGACGACCGGGTAGGTGCCGGTATGGTTAGCGTTACCGATGTAATTGTTTCGGGAGACCTTCAGCATACAAAAATTTTTGTCAGCATCTACGGTACTGATGAGGCAAAGGCTGAGACTATGGAGGGTTTGAAATCTGCAACTAGCTACGTCCGCAGCCAGTTGGGCCAACGATTGCAACTGCGCCGGACGCCGGAAGTGATTTTTCTCGAAGACCATTCTTTGGAACGGGGCGATAAAATGCTGATACTGCTGAATCAGCTTTCTGCCGATCGCAAACCGGATCTTCTAGATGCGGAGGAAGAATTCGCTGACGATGAAATTGACGAAACAGACGAGAATTAGTTTATGAAGGAAGAAGGAAGAAGGAAGAAGGAAGAAGGAAGAAGGAAGAGGAAAGAGGAAAGAATTTCTGATTCCCGATTCATAATTCCTGATTACCAATTCCCAATTCCCGATTCCCAATTCCCGATTCCCAAATCTAAAATCTAAAATCTAAAATCTAAAATCGAATGATTGACAATCTTTCCTTACCAGAACTGGTAGCCCAGATGTTCGTGGTGCGCGCTTCAGGCTACTTGTTCGACCACCAAATTCGCTATCCCGAATGGGAACCAACTGCTAGCAAACTCCGCTATTATCTGGAAAATTTGGGCGTCGGCGGTGTGATTTTGGTGGGGGGAAGTGCTGCGGAGTTGGCAGTTCGATCGCACCAATTGCAGTCTTGGGCCAAGTTTCCGCTGCTGCTGGCGGCTGATATTGAGGAAGGTGTAGGCCAGCGGTTCGCGGGGGCGACTTGGTTCGGGCCGCCGATGGCAATTGCCGAAGTGGCGCGGCACGATGCAGGTAAAGCCGATCGATATGCCGAACAAATGGGCGCTGTCACTGCGATCGAAGCTAGGGCGATCGGTCTCAATTGGATTCTCGCACCCGTGGTTGATGTTAACAACAATCCCGACAATCCTGTGATTAACGTCCGCGCTTTTGGCGAGACACCGGAAATTGTCAGCAAATTAGCCGCTGCTTTTATTCGCGGCGCAGGCCCGCACCCGGTTTTGACTACAGCTAAGCATTTTCCCGGCCACGGAGACACGGCGGTTGATTCTCACTTGGAATTGCCGGTTTTGCCGCATTCGCCAGCGAGATTGGCTGAGGTTGAGTTACCTCCTTTTGTCGAGGCGATGGCTGCTGGGGTCGATGCTGTGATGAGTGCTCACTTGCTGATTCCGGCTTGGGATGCCCAATTTCCTGCTACTCTTTCTCGCAAAATTTTGATCGGGAAGCTGCGAGAAGAGTTGGGATTTGAAGGTTTGATCGTGACGGATGCTTTGGTGATGGGTGCGATCGCCAATAAATACGGCGCCAACGAAGCTGCTGTTTTGGCTGCTGAGGCTGGTGCTGATGTTTTGCTGATGCCGCTTGACCCGGAAGGGGCGATCCTCGCTGTTTGCGAAGCTGTCACTCAAGGGCGGCTTTCAATTGCACAAATCAAGGAATCTGTCAAGCGAATTTGGGAAGCGAAAATAAAGGTGGGTTTGTCGATTTCTGACCCCCCCCAACCCCCCCTTGCTAAGGGGGAAAGCAAGAATTTACAATCCACCGACTCGATCGACTTAAGTTTGCTGGCAAATCCTGACTCAAGGGCAACTGCTGCCGATATTTTGCGAAATTCTTTGAAATTTGGCGGAAATCTACCTTTGCAGGTGTCAAAGTCTCCAGAAAACCAGCTTTTGCGGAATTTGATTGTTGTAGATGATGTTTTGGGGTGCGAGTTTTTGGGAAACCACACTCCGGCGATCGCCGTGCCCGAACAGTTTGGTTACAAATTGCAACTGATTGACGATCGCACAGGTGCGATCGCTGATAATGCAGGTGCAGAGGATTTTTCTCCTACACTGCTGCAAATTTTCATTCGCGGCAATTGCTTCCGAGGCAGTGCTGGTTTGACCCAAGCAGCTCAAGATTTGTTTAAGAAATTATTAAAGACGGGAGAACTGCAAGCTGTATTAATTTACGGAAGTCCCTACGTTTTAGAGCAATTTTTGCCGCACTTGCCTCCGAGTATTCCTTATGTATTTTGTTTCGGGCAGATGCCGGTAGCGCAATCTCTCGCTCTAGAAGTGCTGTTTGGAATTGAGGCCACCGGCAATGCTTGAACTGCCGGACTCCTAAATCTTTCTTTTGCTGCTGCGTCAGGACTTAAATTCATCAACCCGGTTTCTCGCAAGAAATAATTTTGGCTTTGGCGGCGAAGCATCCAGAAACCGGGAATCGGGCGCGGGTTCCTACATTCAGAATTGAGCTTTGCAGCAGATGGGTATGCTAGCGCGGAAAAGTTGCGGCCAAAATCCCAAGACAAATCCCATCACTTACTAATCGTTCCTATAATTTTTTAAAATTGACGGCAGTGAATTGTATACCTGTATACTGACAAAATTTTAATTACATATCCGGAATTTTGCATTATATTATTACCAGGGCCATAATTTTTTTTTTACTAAAACCTTGAGGGCGCATTATGATTCAGTCCACTATCAAAATCCAATACTCTTTAGATGTCATCCAGGATGAAGCCCGCCACCTCGTGAACGAGGGCGTGCTGAGCCGACAACAGCCTATCTACACGCTTTGTCAGTTCATCCCACCCCGAGAATGGGCTTGCGTGGAGTGCGAGTTAGAAAAATGCGACTTCTTGCTGCGCGATCGCATTGCCGACCTGATCGGTTCTGAAAACTGGGACAATGACTAAAGTTTGGTTCTCTTAAATAAGTTTGCAAGTCAGTTTCCAAGTCAACTCCGGCTGTGTTAGAGAATCTTGATTCTTTAATCCTGGGAATTTTCGCCGTGCAAATTTTCCAATTCGGCCCTCAGCGCTGCCATGTGTGCAGTTAATTCTTGAATCTCTAGCTTTACGTCAGGCTGTACAACCGACTCGGGAGGAGCATCAGTCGCTGCATCCGATTCCTTGGGCGAGACAGATTCGCTGTCTGCATTCTCCCGCTCCCTCGGTTGAGAGAAAATAGTATCTACAAAATTCCGCGCTTCTCGATCGGTCATTTCTCCTTTTTCCAACAGCTCATCCGCGAGCTGGCCTAAATCTGACTTCAGTTTGTCAAGATTTTCTTCTCGCTTTAGCGGATCTTGCAATGTCTCAATTAAAAAGGAAGTTGCACCTAATGTTAGGTGAAATCCTGTTTGCAGCATTTGAGGCAGGTTGTCGAGATTCATCTAAAAATGCCGCTAGAATGTTTTTATTTTTATGAGTTTTTGGTTCGCCAGTTGCTCCCAAGTCGGCGCGTAAGGCCGATTCTTAGCGGGAAGATGCGCAGTCGTAGGTGGCGATCGCGCCGAGCCAGGAATGATACGCCTTTGAGATGATAGTTTTCTTTGGGGCGGACACTAATTGTATCATTACTCCGTAAATTAATAAATGTCAACTGTAAATTTTTGTAACGAGCAATAAAAACCTCCCCGCTCCAAAAGTCAGTCTATCAAGACTTACGCATGGGGTGGAGAAATCCGGTTTCTACTAAAAATTTGGGACGAGGAACGAGAAATACAGGAAGAAACCCGGTTTCTGAGGTCAGCGTGCACAAATCCTATCTATTTAAGATTTAAGATTTGCAGATTTTAGGTTCAATCGAGTTAAGGATAAAGCGCCTCACCTGTGGATGGGTCAAATATAAATAGTCGATCGAAGTCAAGCTGTACCTTCAGGCGATCGCCCGATCGCAAGCGAACACTCGCAGGTATTTGTAACTGTACAGTAGTTTCCGCGCTCACCAAAGGCAAACTCGCCCGAATTAAAGTTTCTCGCCCCAGAGGTTCCACTACTTTTACCTCTACATCAAGAGGAACTTTTTCTAAAGCCCAAACATCGGTTTTCAAATCATCATCTTCTACTGTTTGTGGCGTAAAGATTTCTATATTTTCTGGACGGATGCCCAAATCAAATCCTTGTCCTTCTCTCGCCTGCAATTTTTTCTGAATCGAGGGCGGACAGGCTAAAGCTTGATTTCCTACTTGAAAGGATTCGTTAGTATATATTACAGGCAAAATGTTCATGGCGGGATTGCCTAAAAATGTGGCAACCATGCGGTTAGCTGGTTTGGCATAAATGCTTTGCGGGTCTCCAATTTGTTGAATTTTTCCCCCATTTAAAACTACAATCTTATCAGCTAAAGTCATCGCTTCCACTTGGTCGTGGGTGACGTAAACTGTGGTAATTCCCAGCCGTTGATGCAGTTGTTTTAGTTCTGCTCTAGTGTCGTCTCGCAGTTGAGCATCGAGGTTAGAAAGCGGTTCATCTAACAGGAATACTTTCGGTTCGCGGGCGATCGCCCTTCCCAGTGCTACCCGCTGCTGCTGTCCGCCTGATAGCTGTTTGGGCTTACGCTTGAGGAGGTGGTCGATCGAGAGCGATCGGGCCACTGTTTCGACTCGTTCTTGAATTTTAGTCGGGTCAACATTCCGCATCCGCAATCCAAAAGCCAGATTTTCTGCGACAGTCATGTGCGGGTAAAGCGCGTAATTTTGAAACACCATTGCTACATCCCGCTGTCTGGCCGGAATGTTGTTAACTAAATTATCTCCGATGTAAAGATTGCCGGAAGTTGCGGTTTCTAAGCCGGCAATTGTCCGCATAATTGTGGATTTCCCGCAGCCGGATGGCCCGACTAATACCCAAAATTCCCCATCCGGGATTTTGAAGCTGATGTTTTCGATCGCGGTGACGTTTTGGTAGCGTAGGGTAATATTTTCTAAGCGAACATTTGCCATTTTGTGACTGTAATTGGTAATTGATAATTAGTGATTTTTACCTTCAGTCTTCAGCCTTCAGAAAACTGTTGCAATTCTAAAACTGTGCGGTCTAATTCTTCAACTATAGGCGTTAACTCAGCTTTGCGGAATGCTTCTACTAAAGAACGATAATACCAGAGAGAACCGTCTTTGCCGCCTTTGAAGCGTTCCCAAACAACGTCACCCAATTGACGGGAATCTTTCAGGATCGATCGAACATTATAAAGTTTATCAGCAGCCGAGACTAATCTCACTGAGCCAGAAGCTGTAGAAATGCGATCGATATAAGCTTGTTTTCGCTGACGCCAAGGGGGTTTCGGCGTCTCGTCACTGTCGGTACAGCCGTCTACAATCGCTGTGACGGTATCGCCAAAGCGGCGGCGGATGGCTTCGCGGGTGGTGGGGCCGCCTCGATCTTCGATCGCATCGTGAAGCAAAGCTGCGATCGCCTCATCTTCATTTGCCCCATATTCTAAAGCTATACTAGCAGTGCCCAACAAATGGGCAATGTAGGGAACGCCCGAACCTTTGCGAAGTTGGGTAGCGTGCAATTCGGCGGCATAGGTGAGGGCTTCAGAAAAACGGTTTGAGAGAATCATGAAAGTCACCTTTCTGAATTGCTATGATATATAAATTGTCGCGCTAAGTTGAAAAGACAAAATCTACCAAGTTCCATAAGATCGTAAAGATGCGATCGAGAGCTATCGCTTGTACAATTATAATCGTTAAAGAGAGGTTGCGAGCATGACAGCTACTATAATTATACCCAAAAATGCCGACCAAAACTCAGAACCAGAATCACAGCAAAAATTAGAAAATATACCCGAAATTCACCCAGAATCTGAACGAGAAAAAGTCATATCTCTAGAAGAATTTTTAGTCAAGCCTGTTGATAGAATGGAATGGGTTGACGGCAACTTATTGGAGAAAACAGGAATGACATTCAAGCACGGTCTCGCTCAATCTAAATTATGTACATCCTGGAGAAATTACAAAAATTCCAGCGGACGGGGAGGAGAAGTTGTTACAGAAGTCCTTTGCCGCACTAACAAACAGGGTCGCCGTCCCGATGTTGCTTACATTACTCCTGAACTGCTGCCAGAATCAGGCAATTTTACAGCATTTTCCCAAAGTTTTTCTTTGATAGCGGAAGTTGCTTCCCCGGAAGATAGCGGCGAAGAGTTATTTGCAAAAGCTCAAGAATATTTGGAATCGGGATGTTTAGAAGTTTGGCTGCTGTTTCCTGAAGCTAGATTAATATTTGTGAATGCAGGGCAACGCTGGCGGTTGTTTAATGCCGATGAAGTTGTTAACACTCAAAGTGTGCTTGCAGGTTTTAGCGTAGCCGTCAGTGAATTGTTGGCTTGAGGAAGTTGTTAAAATAATTTATTAAAATCATAAAAAGAGCAACTAACGGTGAGAAACGTTAGCTTAAGACTGGGTTGAATGAGAATGTGGGAGCGATAAAATCGAGTTTAAGATTGCTCTAGAGGTAAAATTGAAGTATTAATAAAGTCGATCGCGCTCTAAATCTAACGTTCCGCTTTTCCAAATCAACGTCAAAGGCGTTTTTCTAGGTTTGCAAGAGGCTGCAACTCGGCTTCACGATCGTGGACGGGCAATCATTTTTCTGCGTCTGTTACCCGTTTGATGTTGCCGACTCATGGCGTTTACTCAGCAACCAAAGCAGCAGTAGAGCAGTTAACAGGGGTGTTTGCAAAAGAAGTCGCAGCGCGGGGCTTCACAGTTAATTATTTTTCTCCAGAACCTACAAATACTGACTTGTTTCTAGAGGGTAAAGTAGTTCAATACTTTAACCCGTATAATTAAGGTATCTCTAGCTGTGGTATCTGTCAATGCCCAAGCCCGATGTATTTATTACGTTTCGCGTCACTCAAGAAGAGAAAGAATTATTAAATAAAAATTGCGATCGAGAAGTGAGAAATCAAACCAGTTGTGCTAAAAGCTCGGATTAGGGGAATGCGGTTTAGACTGAAAATGACTGACCTTAAACGGTAAGTAGATTAATCTCACGACTAGAAGCCATCGGCTTTCTCTGCGATTTTGTGTAAGCGGTAGTCTTGGATTGGAATTGGGTTGAGAGATTGCGGGTGGAGTGCGATCGCCTTTAAACTTGAGCCAGAACGATCGCCCGATTTACTACAAAAAAAAGTCGGCTAACAGATCCGAGCCGATCGCAGCCTCCCAGCCACTCCACCAACCAACGGCATATCAACCAACTCAGCGATTGTTGTACTTCCGTGACAAAAGAAAACCACTCGCAACTTACTAATGCGACTGCTCGTTGGAGGTACGGCATTAATTGTTAGTTTCGGTGTCTAGCCAGGAATTTAAGCACCTTGAAAGCTCTACCAAGGTGGATTGAACATCAAGCTAGCAATTCCTCAAGTCTATTGTCTACAGAAGCCACTACCATGTCTGTGCCAAACTTATCCCTGAATCTATTTAAACTTAAGCGCAAACTTTCTCTGCGATCGCTCTTGATTGTCCCGTTTGTTCTACAAATCTTTGCAGCAGTTGGATTAACCGGATATATTTCTCTGAGAAATGGACAGAAGGCAGTCAATGATGTTGCCAGTCAGTTACGACAAGAGATGAGCGATCGCCTCAACCTGCAAGTTCTGAACTATTTGGAAAAACCTTATATTGCCGGACAAGTAATTGTGGCTGCGGCTCAGAAGAAACAGTTAGATTTAACCGATGTAGCGAAACTGGAGCAGATGCTCTGGCTGTTAGTCAGGCAAGACCTCATCGAACAAATGACGATTGCCAAGCCTGACGGTACGAGCGTGTCGATAGAGGAGCTAATAGATGGAAGTATCGTTTCTCGGATTGGTAGCAAAGCGAATCTCCCGCAGCGCTCAATTTATAGCCTAGACGATCGAGGTCAACAGATTGCCCTGATCGAAACTCAACGTGATTTTAACCCACTGAAACGACGTTGGTATACGCTTGCACAGGAAACCGGAAAACCAGCCTGGACAAAGCCCTTCGTAGGCAAGGCAACTAAAGAGTCTGCAATTTCCCTATGCCAGCCAATCTATAGCGAGGATCGAACGTTGTTGGGGGTTCAAAATAGTGTCTTTCGGACTAGCAAGATTCATCGCTTTCTGAGTGAGCTAAAGGTAGGGCAGACGGGTCAAACTTTTATTATCGATCGCTCGGGTAATCTGATTGCAAGTTCAACTATCAAAGAGCCTTACATCATTGACCTGAAAAATGATAATTTGCAACAAATTCCCGCCGAGAAGTCTGAAAATTCTGTAATTCGTGCCACAGCGCAAGCAATCCTCGATCGGTTTGGCAACTTTACCGCCATTCAACAAAGTCAACAGCTTGATTTTTGGCTGGCAAATCAGCGGCAGTTTGTTCAAGTTTCAACCATTCAAGACGAACGAGGTATCGACTGGTTGAGCGTCGTTGTGGTGCCTGAATCAGATTTTATGGCACAAATCAATGCCAATACTCGCACGACCATTTTGCTGTGTCTAGGGGCTTTGGCGGTGACAACTATACTGGGTTTGTTAACTTCGCGTTGGATTACCAAACCGATTTTGCAGCTACAAAAAGCCAGTCAGGCTATTAGCTTCGGACAGTTGGACCAAACACTTCAGGTGCAAGGCATTAGTGAATTAGAATCGCTGGCAGATTCCTTTAACCAGATGGCAGGTCAACTCAAAACCTCCTTTATTAAACTGGAAAGTCGGGTTGAGGAACGCACCGCAGAACTGAAAGAAGCAAAACTGGTAGCCGATAGCGCGAACCAAGCAAAAAGCGAATTTCTCGCCAACATGAGCCACGAACTCCGCACTCCCCTCAACGGCATTTTAGGCTATGCTCAAATCCTCAATCGCAGCAGCGCATTGCCAGCAAAAGAACGTCATGGGGTAGAGGTCATTTACCAGTGCGGTTCTCATTTGCTGACGCTGATTAACGATGTGTTGGACTTGTCCAAAATAGAAGCCGGCAAACTAGAACTCACACCTAAAGCGATTCACTTTCCCTCATTCCTCCAAGGCGTGGCTGAAATCTGCCGTATTCGTGCTGACCAAAAAGGCATTGACTTCGTTTACGATCCCGATCCGCAGTTGCCGGAAGGGGTTTTTGCCGATGAAAAACGGCTGCGGCAGGTATTACTCAACTTGCTGGGAAATGCGATTAAATTCACCGACAAAGGTGCTGTTACGATCGAGGTTGCCGTAGTTGAGAATCATGCCAATCCGTCCACTCGCTCTTTCAAATTTCAAGTTGAAGATACGGGCGTAGGAATTGCGCCGGATCAATTGGATCAAATTTTTCAGGCTTTTGAACAAGTGGGCGATCGCCAGCGCCAAGCCGAGGGCACGGGTTTAGGACTGGCGATCAGCCAAAGGATTGTCCAACTCATGAACGGACAAATCCAAGTTAAGAGCCAACCCGGAGTCGGCAGTCAGTTCTTTTTTGAGGTGGAACTGGCGATCGCCACCGATTGGGCACAGCAAAACTCCTTCACAACAGGAAAACAAATTATTGGTTACGAAGGACAACGACGCAGCATACTTGTAGTAGACGATCGTTGGGAAAACCGAGCCGTTCTCGTCAACTTGTTAGAGCCACTAGGATTCCAACTTAGTGAGGCAGAAAATGGACAAGCAGGATTGGAAAAAATCCGACAGTCTCAACCTGACTTAGCGATTACGGATTTGGTGATGCCAGTGATGGACGGCTTTGAACTGCTCAAACAAATTCGCAGTGCAAATGATTTGCAACACCAGAAGATCGTTGTTTCTTCTGCATCAGTCGCACAAGCCGATCGACAGATGAGTTTAGATGCCGGGGCAAATGATTTCTTAGCAAAGCCAGTGGAAGTTAGTGAATTATTTAACCTCTTAGCCACTCATTTAAAATTGGAGTGGAAATATGAAGCGACATCAAGTAATTCTCAGCCAGCCACTCCGACGACTGGATTACAAAATTCAGAGATAACTATTTTTCCTGCCACTGTGGAGTTAAAGACGTTACTAGAAATGGCTCAAAAAGGCAATTTAAAACGGCTCCGAGAACACACAGAGCAGATTGCTCGCTCTAACCCTCACTACGCTAGTTTTGCCTCACAAGTTATTCAACTTGCGAAGCAATTTAAAGCCGAAGAGATTGAAGACTTGCTGAAACAACACCTCACAAGGGAGAAAGCCGATGTCTAGTCCTGAATTAATTCTGGTGGTGGATGATACCCCTGCAAACTTAGAAGTGGTTTGTGAAACCTTAAGTGATGCGGGGTACGAAGTAGCAACCGCGATCGATGGCGATCGCGCTCTTAAGAGAGTCCAAGCTTATCCTCCCGATCTGATCTTGCTCGATGTTCAAATGCCAGGAATTGACGGCTTTGAAACCTGCCAACGTCTGAAGGCAGATCCCAGAACAGCCAGTATTCCGATCATTTTTATGACCGCTCTCTCCGATGCCGACAGTAAGGTGAAAGGATTTGTTCTGGGTGCTGTGGACTACATCACCAAACCCTTTCAAGAACAAGAGGTGCTGGCACGGGTGAAAACTCATTTGCAGCTACGGCAGTTAACTAAAAATCTCGAACAGCGTGTAGCTGAGCAAACGGCTGATTTAGAAGCAGCATTCACACAACTGCAACAGTCTCAGCTTCAGTTAGTCCACACCGAAAAGATGTCTGCTTTGGGCAATTTAGTGGCGGGTGTCGCGCACGAAATTAATAATCCGCTAGGCTTTATTGCTGGCAATCTGAAACCTGCTCAAGACTATATTAAAGACCTCTTTAAACTGATAGATTTCTACCAAAAAGAACTCCCGTGTCCAAGTGCTTCGCTACAGGAAGTCGTGGAAGAAATAGACTTGGAATACTTGCAAGAGGATTTACCCAAGTTGATCGATTCGATGCAAGAAGGAGTCGATCGCATTCGCACAATCAGTACCAGTTTAAGAACCTTCTCGCGTTCGGATTCCGATCGTCCCATTCATTACAATATCCACGACGGGATAGACAGCACGCTCTTGATTCTCAAACATCGCCTCAAAGCCAACGAATCTCGCCCGGAAATTCAAGTCATCACAGATTATGGCGATCTGCCACAGGTAGAATGCTTTGCCGGACAGTTGAATCAGGTATTTATGAATCTGCTGGCCAATGCGATCGATGCCCTTGAGGAATCAAATAAAGGACGCAGTTTTGCTCAGATCAAAGCCAACCCCAACCAGATTACTGTCAAAACCCAATTGTCGGAATCTCAGGCAGCGATCCGAATTCAAGATAATGGGATTGGCATGACGGATGCGGTGAAGCCAAAAATCTTTGAGCATCTGTTTACCACCAAAGGCGTGGGGCAAGGAACAGGGCTAGGATTGGCGATCGCTCGTCAAATCGTAGTCCAGAAACACTCTGGAACTCTAGAAGTCAACTCTAATTTAGGTGAAGGTACAGAGTTTGTGATTTCAATTCCCGTGAAGGCGATCGCTGTAAAAGACATTCAGGCAAAAATCTGCGTTGACGCAGCATAAGAAATCGTTGCAGCGGCGGTATAAAGATGATGGCTGATGCTGCAAAGGCGATCTGCAGCCGCTGAACTCAACCTTTGTTATAGATATCATTAACGGAACAATGCCAGTATGCCAGATGAATCATCGCCTCCTTCCTTCCCGAAGCTCTTTAAAGTGCCATTACAGGCGATTCTAATTGTCCCATTTGTTGTTCAAACGGTGGGCGCAGTGGGTATTATCGGTTATCTTTCCTTCAGGAACGGACAGAAGGCAGTGAACGATGTAGCAGCTCAGTTGCGCCACGAAACGAGCGATCGCATCGCGCAAAATCTAACTCACTTGGTTGCCACTCCTTTTCAAGCGTTTGAAAGTTATGAAGCTGCACGAAGCCAAAACCGGATCGACCTTAATAACGGAAGGGATATAGAGAAGTTCCTGTGGCGACAACTTCCTGCTTTTAGGAATCTCAGCCTGACAGCGTTCATTACAACCAACCAAGAGTTTTTTGGTGCTGAGCGGCAAGATGATGGTGCGATCGTGATCCGCACTTCTGAAGTAGAAAGTAACCGTGCGCTGATAACCTACCGTACTAACTCAAGCGGCGATCGACTCGAAGTCATAAGCGCTGGCGAGCCGAACTTTGAGCCACACCAACGGCCTTACTACAAAATTCCAGTCCAGCAGAGGGAAGCAACCTGGGGAAAAGTGTTTCGGCACGTCAGTGGCAAAACGATGTATATTGCCCCAGGCAAACCCATATACAACCAGGCAGGTGAGCTGCAAGGCGTGTGGATGGCGAGCTTAAACTTGTCAATGATTGGGGATTTTCTCAGAAGCCTCAAAATAGGAACAACCGGACAAAGTTTTATTCTGGAACGATCTGGAGAAATGATTGCCACCTCTACAGGCGAAAAACCGTTCCGATATTATCCAGACAAAGTTGTGCAACTTCCAGAACAGCGGGTTGAACGACTCAATGCGATCGATAGCGAAAATTCCACCACTCAGAAAACAAGCCAATTTTTGCTAGAGAAGTTTCAAGATTTTGACCAGATCCAGGGATTTCAGCAGCTTGAGTTTTCCATTAACGGTACACGCCAGTTCGTGCAAGTTGCTCCTTTTCGGGATGGCAGGGGCATTGACTGGCTGGTGGTTGTCACCGTTCCAGAATCAGACTTTATGGCACAAATTAATGCCAATACTCAAAGTACGATTTTGTTAAGTCTACTGGCGCTAGCTATCTCTCTGGGAATTGGCATACTCACCACTCGCTGGATTACTCAACCGATTTTGCAGCTCAATCAAGCATCTTCGGCAATGGCTGCCGGAACTCTGAGCCAAGCGGTGACAGAATCATCTGTGTATGAGTTGCAACAACTCACGCAGTCGTTTAACCGTATGGCTCAACAGTTACAGGAATCATTTAACACGCTGGAACAAGCCAATGAACAATTAGAGCATCGAGTCGAAGAACGCACGGCTGAGCTAAAAGCGACAAAGGATGAAGTTGAAACTGCCCTCAGAGAACTACAACTGGCCCAGACTCAACTGATTCAAAGCGAGAAAATGTCGAGTTTGGGGTTGCTAGTTGCCGGAGTTGCCCATGAAATTAATAACCCAGTGAATTTTATCTATGGCAATCTCAGTCATGCCGATGAATACACTCAAGAACTCTTAAAACTCGTGCAAGCCTACCAGACTCATTACCCCGAACCTCCACCAGCGATCGCACAGCAGTCAAAGGCGATGGATTTAGATTTTATGGTTAACGATCTATCTAAGCTGATCGAATCAATGAAAGAGGGGGCGCGACGAATTCAAGAAATTGTCTTAGCATTACGAACATTTTCTCGGCTGGATGAAGCAGAAGTTAAATCAATCAATATCCATGATGGCATTGATAGCACGCTGGTTATTCTGGGCAACCGTCTGAAGCCCAAGCCGAATCATCCAGGAATAGAAATCCTGCGAAACTATGGTTCTCTTCCCCTGGTGGAGTGCTATCCGGGACCGCTCAATCAGGTTTTTATGAACATCTTATCTAACGCCATTGACGCCATTGAAATCGCGTTTAAGCAGGGAAAACAAATGACTCCCGCAATCTCCATTCATACGGCCCTCATCGACGAGAGTCGGGCCCAGATCCGAATTGGGGACAACGGCAGCGGCATTCCAGAAGCTATCAAACAGCAAATCTTTGACCCCTTCTTTACAACCAAGCCGGTGGGAAGTGGCACTGGCATGGGGCTTGCAATGAGTTATCAGATCGTCACCGATCGGCATCAGGGCACTTTAAGTTGCAGCTCACACTCTGGAGAAGGCACGGAATTTGTAATTCAAATTCCGCTCAAACAGAATTTGAGAGATGAGGAGCTATCTAGAGAGTGAGCAGTTGTCATTGGCCCGTGCGATCGCCGCATCACACGGCACTGAAGTCGATGAAACAAGCTACAAAGGAGTGGTTCACAACAGGAAGATGAGCATCATTAAAGGTTCTTTATTCCTTGGCTGTATTCTATCCGAGCTCTCGAAGTGTTCCGCCAGATCGCCCCTTCAAACTATCCAAACTATTGATATAGTAGTACGCGGTGCAAAAAACGGTAAACCATGACTGCCACAAATCTCATCAATAAATTTGAGTACAAACCCCTATACAAACCAAATCAATTAATTTGCGGAACGGGGCAAACAGCCATTGTCAGCGGCTGGACGGTAAAAAGTGCGATCCTCTTCGAGGGCTGCGCTAACGGCCAACATTTACAACCTCAAGAATATGCTGCGATCGGGTAACTTTACTAGGACTCAGGTTTTAGCGTAGCTGTGAACGAATTATTAGCTTGAAAAACTTGCCAAGAATGCCATCTTATGAAATAATTTAAAATGTTAAATTTTTCAACTATAGCGAGCTTCAAAAATAAAAATATATATGGATAGATTTCGAGTAGAAGTTATTTCTCAAACACCAAATCCTCAGCAAGTAATTTACGCAGCCCTCCATCAAGACTATACTGAGAATTTCGTGTTTGACGATCGCGATTCCTGGCCCTCAGACGCAGAATGTGGCGAAATTATCATCAAAAGGCTCCTCGCAGGCGATCGGGGGCATTACGGCCCCTTAGAACATCCCCAAATTATTTTTAATTGCGGCTACTTTCCCCACAGTGTCATGCAGCAGGCGAGAACTCATCGTGTAGGAGTATCATTCGATGTGCAATCTCTCCGCTATACAGGAAATCAATTTCTTGATGCAGCAATCGGCAAAAAAGATATAGAAGATATTTTTTACCTGCGTCCAGTAGATTATTATACAGACCGCGAAGGCAAAAAATACTACTATTCTCCCGAACAAAGACAAAAAGATTTAGAGTGGTGTCTAGAAGCCGCTAAACGTTATAAAATTGACTTCGACGGCGGTATGTCCGAGGAACACGCCAGAGGCAAATTACCCTTTGACTACCGTCAGCATTTTGTAGTCAGTTTCAATTTAAGGTCTTTCCTGCATTTTTCTGACTTGAGAAATAAGAAAAATGCTCAACTAGAAATTCAAAAACTCTGCGAAATGATGTGGCCTCATTTTGAGAATTGGGCACCGGACATTGCCAATTGGTACACAACTACTCGTCTGGGAAAAGCAAGGCTAGCGCCGTAATATACAGCGTACTCCAGGTTTATGAAGTGTAGTAGGGACACCGCACCGTGCCTTGTCCCTACGGGGATTGAGCGATATGGGGTATACTTCATAAACGTGGAATCTGCTGTAGCCGAAGGTAGAAGGTAGAAGGAAGAAACAAAATGAAACTAAAAATTCTGCAACTGCATGAATTAGCGATAATCCCGCAGTATGCCCATGATACTGATGCTGGACTGGACTTGTTTTCTATAGATGAATTAGAAATTACTCCGGGAAAAAGCCAGTTAATTAATACAGGCATATCCATAGAATTACCCCAAAAAACAGAGGCTCAAATTCGTCCCAGAAGCGGTTTAGCTCTCAAGCACCAAATCACTGTACTCAATGCACCAGGAACAATAGATGAGGGCTATCGAGGCGAAATCAAAGTAATCTTAATCAATCACGGTCAAACTTCTTTTCAAGTGACAAAAGGCATGAAAATTGCTCAAATGGTAATCGCGCCGGTAATTCACGTGGAAATTGAAGAAGTAAAAATGTTAAGTACCAGCTCTAGGGGAGATAATGGATTTGGCTCGACTGGAATCTCGCCATAAATCAATTGTCTCAATACAGTTATAATTCTACATTTTAAATGGACAATACACCAGACAACTACGAACCCCTTCAAAGACCAAACTGGGACGAATACTTTTTAATGTTGGCAAAATTAGCCGCAACTCGATCGACTTGTCTGGCATTTCCCGTAGGTGCGGTAATAGTTAAAGATAGGCAAATTTTAGCCACTGGTTATAACGGTTCGCCGTCAGGTTCGGCACACTGTACTACTCAAGGCTTCTGCTATCCTGGTTTAAGCAGTTGCGATGCCAGCAAAATTTTGCCTTCGCGGGCGGTTCACGCAGAAGCAAATGCGATCGCCAAAGCTGCTAAACACGGTATATCTACTGCTGGGGCTAGTATTTACGTCACTTTAGAACCCTGCATCTATTGTTTGAAATTAGTCATTGCGGCTGGAATTCGAGAAGTGTTTTACGAAACGACTTTTAACAGCGGAGAAAAAGCTGCTTTGAGAGATACTTTTATCAGTGAAGGTATTGTTGAGTTAAAACAAATTCAGCTATCTGAAGATACAGCAAAAAAGGCGGCTTTGTTTTTGTTGAATCCTACATCTGTGTCCAAAAATTTAGTATAGGAGCAATCCTCCCCGTGGTTGTGGCAGCCACAGGAAATAACTGTGCTGTGTTCCTATAAATGATATTTATTTGCTAGCCATTTGTAGGGATAAGGCAGTGCCGTATCCTAAATCCCGCGTGATACAAATGATATTTATTTTACGCTTTGTAAAGACACAGCACTGCCGTGTCCTTACAACAAATAGAGAGGGCAATTAACCAAAAAACCTTTTCACAAATTGTGAATACCGTGTAGTTGACTCAATCAAACTCATTCACAGCTTGCAAATAGTCGATCGCTGCATCTATCCTCGAAGAATACTTAAAAGCAAACTGATCGAACCAATATCCCTCATCGGAATTCTTATCCAACTTTTTCAGCCAAACCTGAGCTTGCCTAACTTTCTGTCTGTGCGTTTGTACTTCCAACTGCGGGCCCGCGACTTTTTCTGCTGGCCGCGGTTCAAGTGAAGCCACTTCCTGAGCTTTATTTTGTGCTTCGTGCTCAGCCTTAAGCGGTTCCTGTAAAGCTGCTTCCTGAGCTTTATTTTGCACTTCGTACTCAGCCTTAATTTGAGCCAAATCCCGATCCAAAGGACTAGCATACAAATTTATATCTGATGTTTTAAATGTTGGATTTGACGGCGCTTGTGCTTGCACCGACGCCTGACTTTTCAACTCAGCAATTTTTTGAGATGCTTGATACTCTGCCTTAAGTTCACCTAACAGGCGATCGATCGATTCCATAACTTAAACCCCCTAAAAAATGCTGCTGGGCCAACTGGCCCCAATATAATCACGGAAACTTCGCCCGCCTCCTCAATCAGTTATTGCATTCAGCAATACCTCCGTCAGGGTCATTCCTTCAATATCATCCATCGTGACAGTATCAACGATATCGAATTTAGCCCCAGCGCTTTGCAGTTCGTCATCTAATATCTTGAGAAACTTAGTCGCTTCCGGCGCATTCCCTACTTGAATGAAAGAAATCGCCAACTCTTCATCTCGATCGAGCTTCCGCGAAGCCTCTATAATCGTTTTCATCACTTCTTTGCGATCGTCCGGTTCCCCGTCCGTCACCACTAATATTGTTTCCCCATTTTGCTTGGTCTTACCGGATGCTTTGCGCTGAAAATAACTGCTCAGGGCGTCTTGCAGAACAGCAGCTAAATTCGTAGTTCCCGAAGGTTCGTTTTCTTGGAAAATTTGCACGACTTTAGCTGATGTTACGTTGTCATAGCGCTTGAAGCGACCGGAAAACAAATAAACTGTTAGCCCGTCCGGGTCGAGTTCTTCGCATTTATTCGCTAATGCGATCGTCGATTCTTGCATGAGCGCCCACCGACTTTTACCGCCCGTCTGGTCTTTCGTGTACATACTGCCGCTTTTGTCAATGATGAGTGTATAATCGCGGTTCTGAAGCATAAGATTTTTCCAGTTAATTAAGTTTTTTCCCAAAAAAATTAAAACCAGCGAGCAGAAGCTGTTGAGCTTTAGTTGCTCGCTGCATTTTTTAGGTGATTTGCGATCGAAAATAGCCGAATTTAAGCTGCAACTAAAGCATCTTTAAGTGGCTTCCAGCTAAAAGCTCGATCGCCACCCATCTCCACTGCTATTTTAACTCGCGGTTCTAAGGTCGGCAAAACAGTCAAATACTCAATCTCCTGACTAGACAAAATTTGCCCTTCAATAATCCACAGCACCAGTCCTTTTGCTTTCGGCGGCAAATTGTCTAATTGAGTTTGCAAAATCGGCGGCAGGTAGTATGTATAACCCACAGCCGCTTCGTTGCCAGTAGTTTTCTTGCCCAAATGCGGCGGCCGCACCCCGTGAACCCCCGTCAAATACATCGCCAAATCTCCCAAACCCCGCGCCGTAATCGTGTGCGCACCGTAGCCCGCAGCTCTCAGCCGCCGCAGGTAGCGCCCCTCAAATCCTCCCTCTAAAGGAACGTACAGGGCCAGCGACCCCGACTTTTCCAAATCCCGAATCAGATCAGATCCCGTCGTAATCAGTCCCATAAATTTGTGTTTCCTGCTGTATCAAAATTTGGTCGATCGCTGCTTGCGAGCTTAAAATATTATAAATCCTAAAGTTGAGGCGAAAAATTCTCATCGCGGCCTTGACAAACGGCAAACACTTCATGTACTATTGTGAATTGTCGTCGCCGTAAAGGATACTGAGTATATTTATGCTCAAGTCCTGGCGCAAACAAGCAAGACCGAAAAAACAACTCGGAGATTTAGCAGGTAAAAAGCCGCAGATCTAAACTCTTGCAAGACTTCCACAAGCTCGCTCCCAAATTTAAAACTCCAATTTTAAACACCGAGGAAGGCTGTTGGTTGATAACAGTTAATTGCAGGAACACTGAAATAAATGTTTCTGCACAAGAGCAAGCGGATTGACGTAAACTTCGCAATCCGAAACCTCTTGCGTACATAAAAGGAAAAAAATCCGTGTCTGTAGGCATTCTTGGCACTAAACTAGGCATGACTCAAGTGTTTGACGACCAAGGGAGAGCAATCCCTGTCACCGTCATACAAGCAGGGCCTTGTACAGTAACGCAAATTAAAACGAAACAAACTGACGGCTACAGTGCCGTTCAAGTTGGATACAGCGAAGTCAAGCCAAAGGCTCTCAACAAGCCAGAATTGGGACACCTTGGCAAGTCAGGGGCAAATCCATTGCGCCACTTGCAGGAATACCGCTTGCAAGATACCAGTTCATTTGAATTAGGTCAACAACTAAAAGCAGATACCTTTACACCGGGACAAATAGTAGATGTCATCGGTACAAGCATCGGTAAAGGTTTTGCAGGTTTTCAAAAGCGCCACAACTTTAAACGAGGCCCCATGTCTCACGGTTCCAAGAACCACCGCGAGCCTGGATCGATCGGACCTGGAACTACTCCCGGTCGCGTTTATCCCGGGAAAAGAATGGCAGGACGTATGGGCAACGTTCAAGTCACCGTCCGCAAACTAACAATTATCCGGGTGGATGCAGAGCAGAATTTGCTGCTAATTAAGGGAGCAGTTCCCGGCAAAGCTGGTGCCTTAGTCAATGTTGTGCCTGAGAAAAAAGTAGGACGTTAGTCAGTAGTCAGTAGTCAGTAGTCAGCAGTCAGTAGATAGTGGTTGGCCGTTAGTAGCAAGCAATAACTAAGAACTAAAAGCTGAAAACTAAGACCTGAAAACTAAGACCTGAGAACAGACAACAGACAACAGACAACAGACAGCAGACAACTAACAGCAGACAACTAACAACAGACAAAGGACAAAAGATATGGTTAACTGTGTAGTGCGAAATTGGCAAGGCGAAGAAGTTGGGGAAACAACTTTAGAACTGCGCGTAGCCAAAGAAGAAAATGCGTCTCACATCGTTCACAGAGCATTGACGCGGCAACTGAATAACGCCCGTCAAGGAAATGCTTGCACCAAAACTCGATCGGAAGTCAGAGGCGGCGGCCGCAAACCTTGGCGTCAAAAAGGCACCGGCCGAGCCAGAGCAGGTTCTATCCGTTCTCCGCTGTGGCGGGGCGGCGGTGTCATCTTCGGGCCAAAACCGAGAGACTTTGAAGTCAAAATGAACAAAAAGGAACGCCGTCTCGCTTTGCGGACAGCATTCCAAAGTCGCACCGAAGACATCATTGTGGTTGAAGAATTTGCAGAGCAATTTCCGAGACCGAAAAGCAAAGAATTGCTGAGTGCGATCGCTCGCTGGGGCATCGAACCCGATACAAAAGTTCTGTTAATCTTGCCAGAACCGCAACTAAACGTCTACTTATCAGGACGCAACATCGAATTAGTAAACGTCATCTTGGCAACTTCCCTGAATGTTTACGACGTTCTCGCGGCTGACAAAATTATCGTCACATCTACAGCCATAGCTAAAATTCAGGAGATTTACGGTGAGTAAAATCGACCCCCGCGACTACGCAGATTTGATCCAGCGTCCGATTCTCACCGAGAAAGCTACCCGAATGATGGAATTAAATCAATTCACATTCGACGTAGCCCCCAAAGCGACCAAGCCTCAAATCAAAGCTGCAATCGAAGAACTGTTTAAGGTTAAAGTCACCGCAGTTAACACCCAAAACCCGCCGCGCAAAAAGCGTCGAGTTGGCAAATTCGTCGGCTTTAAACCTTGTTACAAGCGAGCAACCGTAACTCTGACGGACGGAGACTCGATCCGCAAACTCCTATTCCCAGAAGTCTAGACGATTTTGGATTTTAGATTTTAGATTTTAGATTTTAAATTGCGGTTAACTGGTGGAAATTCTCGAACCAGAAAACTCGTAAGTTAACCAAAGATCGCCAATCTTCAACCTAAAATCTAAAATCGATAAACGTCAAATCCAAAATCCAAAATCCAAAATCTAAAATAGATCGATTATGGGCATCCGTTCTTACCGACCTTATACCTCCAGCACCCGGGAACAGACCGTCTCGGACTTCGCTGAAATTACCAGATCAGAGCCTGAAAAGTCTCTAACCAGCAACAAGCACACCAAACAAGGCCGCAACAACCGAGGCGTCATTACCTGCCGCCACCGGGGAGGCGGTCACAAACGGCTGTATAGAGACATCGACTTCCGCCGCGACAAACACAGCATTCCAGCTACCGTCAAGGCGATCGAATACGACCCCAATCGCAACGCCCGCATCGCCCTCCTGTTCTACAAAGACGGCGAAAAACGGTACATCCTGCACCCGCTCAACTTAAACGTCGGTACAGTAATTGTCTCAGGCCCAGACGCGCCGATCGAAATCGGTAACGCCCTTCCCCTGAAGAACATTCCCCTCGGTACCAGCATCCACAACGTCGAGCTAGTACCCGGAAAAGGCGGACAAATCGTTCGTTCCGCCGGCTCCAGCGCTCAGCTAATGGCAAAAGAAGGTACCTACGTCACCCTCAAACTGCCATCAGGCGAACAGCGCAAAGTCCGCGCCGACTGCTACGCCACCATCGGTCAAGTCGGCAACACAGACGCCAGAAACATCAGCCTCGGCAAAGCAGGTCGCACCCGCTGGAAAGGTCGCAGACCCACCGTTCGCGGTAGCGTCATGAACCCGGTAGACCACCCGCACGGCGGTGGCGAAGGCAGGGCTCCCATCGGACGTCCGGGACCTGTCACTCCTTGGGGCAAACCAGCACTGGGTGCCAAAACCCGACGCAAAAACAAACGCAGCGACGCTTTAATCGTCCGACGCCGCCGCAAATCTTCCAAACGCGGCAAGGGCGGCAGACAAAGTTAGTCATCACTCAGCAGTCTTCAGTCCTTAGTTGTTAACTGCTAACTAATGACTGAGGACTGATGACCGATGACTGCTGAACCCTGATTAATGACTCCTGAATTACTAAAAAAATCATGTCTCGATCGCTAAAAAAAGGCCCGTTTGTCGCAGATCATCTGATGACAAAAATCGAAAAGCTCAACGCCGCAGGCCAAAAACAAGTAATTAAAACTTGGTCGCGCTCTTCCACAATCTTGCCCCAAATGGTAGGTCACACGATCGCCGTTCATAACGGCAGACAGCACGTACCCGTCTACCTCACAGACCAAATGGTAGGTCACAAACTAGGAGAATTTTCCCCCACTCGTACCTTTAGAGGTCACGCGAAAAGTGGTGATAAAAAGGCAAAAAGATAGCCTAATTAGGTGACAGGTAATAGGTAGTAGGAAAAAAAATTACCAATTACCAATTACCTTTTCCCCAATTACCAATTACCAATTACCCAAATCGAAATGGCTATAGATACCACATCCGAAATTAAGGCGATCGCCCGTTACATCCGGACATCCCCCTTCAAAGTGCGCCGAGTCCTCGACCAAATTCGCGGCAAAAGCTACCAAGAAGCGCTGATTTTACTCGAATTCATGCCCTACCGCGCCTGCGAACCAATCGTCAAAGTTTTGCGATCGGCAGTAGCAAACGCCGAACACAACGCAGGATTGGATAAAGCCAAGCTCGTAGTTTCTCAAGCTTACGCAGACCAAGGCCCAGTCCTCAAACGATTCAGACCCCGCGCTCAAGGTCGCGCCTACCAAATCCGCAAGCCAACTTGTCATATTACCGTAGTAGTGGCTCCGCTCGTAGAAAACTAACCAGCGAAAACGTAATAGGTAATAAACAGCTTTAAGTTGAAAAAACAGGTAATCACCAATTACCAATTACCAGTTACCAATTACCAGTTACCAACTAACTCATCAACTTTTATGGGCCAAAAAATACATCCAATTGGTTTCCGCCTCGGCATTACCCAAGAGCACCGCTCTCGCTGGTTTGCTGACGCCAGAAACTATCCAGAACTCTTGCAAGAAGACTACAAAATTCGCAAGTACGTCCGCAAAACCCTCAGCAATGCTGGCATTTCCTCAGTCAGAATTGAGCGGAAAGCCGATCAAATCGACCTCGAAGTATTCACAGCTAGACCCGGCGTTGTCGTCGGCCGCGGCGGAGCAGGCATCGAAACTTTGCGCGTCGGTTTGCAGCAGCAACTCGGTAGCAACCGCCAAATCCGCATTAACGTCGTAGAAGTCCAGCGAGTAGATGCCGATGCCACACTGATCGCAGAATACATCGCTCAGCAACTAGAACGGCGCGTATCCTTCCGCCGAGTAGTCCGCCAAGCAATCACCCGCGCCCAAAAAGTAGGCATCCAAGGCATCAAAATTCAAGTCAGCGGACGCCTCAACGGCGCAGAAATCGCACGTACCGAATGGACGCGCGAAGGAAGAGTCCCCTTGCACACGCTGCGGGCAGACATCGACTACTCCTACTGCACTGCTCAAACCATCTACGGTATTCTGGGCATTAAAGTTTGGGTTTTTAAAGGCGAAATTATTCCCGGACAGGAACAAGAGGCTGCACCAAATGCAGCAGTGCCCCGCACCAAACAAAAGCGCCGCCGCCAAAATTTTGAAGATCGATCGAACGAAGGCTAACTAATTGTTAACTGTTAGTTGTCACTTGTTAACTGTCAGTTGTTCTAAACCAATTAGCAATTAGCAATCACCAATTACCAATTACCAATTACCAATTACCCAACTCCCAAAGCCATGTTAAGCCCTAAAAGAACCAAATTCCGCAAACAACAGCGCGGGCGAATGAGCGGTGTTTCCACCCGTGGCAACACAGTTAGCTTTGGCGAATTCGCGCTCCAAGCCATCGAACCCGCCTGGATAACTTCCCGCCAAATAGAAGCCGGACGGCGCGCCATGACCCGCTATATCCGCCGGGGCGGCAAAATCTGGATTCGCATTTTTCCCGACAAACCAGTCACCCAGCGCGCAGCAGAAACCCGGATGGGTTCTGGTAAAGGTAATCCTGAGTTTTGGGTTGCCGTAGTCAAGCCAGGCCGGGTAATGTTTGAAATTGGTGGAGTAAATGAAGAAACTGCGCGCGAAGCAATGCGTTTGGCATCTTTCAAATTACCAATTAAAACCAAGTTCATCACTCGCGAAGAAGGCCAGTCATAGCGATAATCGAAGGTAGAAGTAGGTCGGCATTGGTCAAAATTTTAAACGGCTACAGCAATTTAAAATCGGTCATTCATAACTTTTCTTTCCTTCGACATTCAGCATCTAGACAATTCTGTCTTCAAAAGACCGATCGCTAACGAGAAAGCACACAATTATGTCTTTGCCCAAGATTAAAGAAGCTAGAGATTTAAGCGATGCCGCACTAGCAGAGCAAATTTTAGCCGCCAAGCGCCAACTAATGGAATTGCGGCTCCAGCAAGCTACCGGCCGCATGGAAAAGCCTCACCTGTTCAAGCACGCCAAGCACCGCGTCGCTCAATTGATGACAGTTGAACGCGAGCGCCAAATCGCTGCTGATGCAGAAGCGGCAGAAAAATTAGTCGCAGCTAAAGATGCCGCAGATTCGGCTCCAAGCGCAGAAGTCAGCCAAGAGTAAGCAGCAGCCTAGCCTCGGCTCGCACAGTAGCTAAAAAAACTCAATTGCAGAACAACAATAGGTAGGTATGGCAATTAAAGAACGAGTTGGCGTAGTAGTCAGCGACAAGATGGATAAAACCGTCGTGGTAGCAATCGAAAACCGCTCCTCCCACACCAAATACGGCAAAATCGTAGTCCGCACCAAGCGGTACAAAGCTCACGACGAAGAAAACCAGTGCAAATCGGGCGATCGCGTCCGCATCACTGAAACTCGCCCTTTGAGCAAAACCAAACGCTGGACGGTTGCTGAGATTTTCGGTGCAAAAAATGGCTAACAGTTAATTCTTAATTGCTTTGAAGCGTGCGATCGTCAAATCAATCGATCGACCCTGTGATTAACCATCAATTAGCAATTAGCAGTTATCAGTTAGCAAGCATCAAATTACCTTTTCCCCAATCACCATGATTCAACCCCAGACATACCTCAATGTCGCCGACAATAGCGGAGCCCGCAAACTGATGTGCATCCGCGTATTGGGAGGCGGCAACCGCCGCTACGGCGGAGTCGGCGATGTCATCATTGCCGTCGTCAAAGACGCCATCCCCAATATGGCCGTCAAAAAATCAGATGTCGTCCGGGCTGTCATTGTCAGAACCCGCAAAGGCCTGCGCCGCGACAGCGGCATGAGCATTCGTTTTGACGATAACGCCGCCGTTATTATCAACGTAGACGGCAACCCCAGAGGCACTCGGGTTTTCGGTCCCGTAGCCCGCGAACTGCGCGACAAAAACTTTACTAAAATCGTTTCCTTAGCCCCGGAGGTACTTTAAAATGTACGGAAAAAAGGGTAAACCAACTAGCGAACTGCAGCGCTACAGAATGCACGTCAAAGCAGGCGACACCGTGCAAATAATTACTGGCAAAGAGAAAGGAAAAGTCGGAGAAATCTTAAAGACATATCCTAAAGTCAGCAAAGTAATTGTTAAAGGTGTAAATATCAGAACCAAGCACGTCAAGCCCCAGCAAGAGGGAGAATCAGGCAAAATAGTCACGTTTGAGGCTCCCATTCACAGCTCAAATGTCATGCACTATTCCGAAAAAGAGAAAATAGCGAGCCGCGTTTGCTATACATTTAGCGAAGATGGCCGGAAACTGCGACAGCTCAAAAAAACCGGAGAAATCCTCGATAATTAGTCATTAGTCATTAGTGATTAGCTGACAACTAACAACTGACAACTGACAACTGACAACTGACAATCGACAAATTCCCTGACCAAGCCCAGGGACAGTTAACGAAACACAAAAACTATGCCGGACAAACTCAAGGTTCTTTATCAAGGAAAAATCGTTCCCACACTGATGGATCAGTTTAAATATACTAATATCCATCAGGTTCCCAAACTCGTCAAAGTCACCGTGAACCGCGGTTTGGGAGAAGCATCTCAAAACGCTAAGGCACTGGATTCGTCGATCAGCGAAATTGGCATCATCACCGGGCAAAAACCGGTGGTGACGCGGGCGAAAAAAGCGATTGCAGGCTTCAAAATCCGCAAAGGAGTACCCGTCGGCGTTATGGTGACGCTGCGCGGCGATCGGATGTACGATTTTCTCGATCGGCTGATCAACCTCGCACTCCCCCGAATCCGCGACTTCCGCGGCATCAGCCCCAAAAGCTTTGACGGGCGCGGCAACTACAGCTTGGGTCTGAGAGAACAGCTAATTTTTCCAGAAATAGAATATGACCGCATCGATCAAATTCGAGGCATGGACATTTCAATAATCACCACAGCAAACACCGACGAAGAAGGACGCGCCTTGCTTAAAGAAATGGGAATGCCGTTCCGGGACAACTAAGCACTAGAGTAAGAAGCAAAAGATGGCAGCTAACGATACCATAGCAGATATGTTGACGCGCATTCGCAATTCTTGCATGGCGCGCCACCAAACAACGCAAATTCCAGCTACAAAAATGACCCGCAGCATCGCCCAAGTCCTCAAAAGTGAAGGCTTTATCGGCGAATTTGAAGAAGCAGAAGCAGAAGGGATCAACCGACATTTAGTGCTTTCTCTAAAGTACAAAGGTAAAACTCGCAAGCCCATTATCACGGCACTTAAGCGAGTTAGCAAACCAGGACTGCGCGTTTACTCGAACCGTAAAGAATTGCCCAGAGTGTTAGGCGGAATTGGCATAGCCATTATTTCCACCTCCAGTGGCATTATGACGGATAGAGAAGCTCGACGCCAAGGTTTGGGCGGCGAAGTGCTTTGTTATGTTTGGTAGTCATTAGTCATTAGTCATTAGTCGCTGGTCGTTGGCAACAGACTCCAAAATCAATCACTAAGGACTAATAACTAAAGACTAATAATCAAGGACTAATAACTAAAAACAAAGGACAAAAAACTATGTCGCGAATTGGCAAGCGTCCGATTAGCATTCCCAATAAAGTCACCATCACCCTAGACGGTCAAAAAGTAGCCGTCAAAGGTCCTAAAGGTGAACTTTCTCGAGTTATCCCAGCCGAAATCCTCATGGGACTCGAAGGCGAGACTTTACTCGTTACCCGCCGAGACGAATCTCGCGTCGCCAGACAACTGCACGGCTTGTGCCGCACCCTAGTCGCCAATATGGTCGAAGGTGTATCCCAAGGTTTTCAGCGGCGCCTGGAAATTATCGGCACAGGTTATCGGGCACAGGTTCAAGGACGGAACCTGATTTTAAACGTCGGTTACAGCAAACCCGTTGAAATGCCCCCTCCAGAAGGCATCACAATGGCAGTTGAAGGTAACACCAACGTCATTGTCTCCGGTATTGACAAAGAACTCGTAGGCAATACAGCAGCCCGCATCCGCGCGGTGCGTCCGCCCGAAGTCTATAAAGGCAAAGGCATTCGCTACAGCGGCGAAGTCGTCCGGCGCAAAGCTGGTAAAACAGGCAAAACAGGTAAGAAGTAACAATGAAGCTTACTCGCAAAGAATCAGTCCAGCGCAGACACCGCCGGGTGCGCCGCAAGGTGTTCGGCACCTCCGAACGTCCCAGACTAGCGGTATTTCGATCGGATCAGCACATCTACGCCCAAGTAATCGACGACACCGCACAGCACACTTTGGCTGCTGCGTCAACCCTAGATCCCGAATTGAAGTCAAATCTCAGTTCTGGTGCCAACTGCTCCGCGAGCGTGCAAGTCGGTCAGTTGATTGCCAAACGCTGTTCCAGCGCTGGCATAGTCAAAGTAGTATTCGATCGCGGAGGCAACCTCTATCACGGTCGCGTCAAAGCCCTCGCAGAGGCAGCTCGCGAAGCCGGGTTAGACTTTTAGGAAGAAGGAAGAAGTCCGATGGAAGTCGGAAGAAGGAAGAAGGAATCAATAAAATTCTTAATTCCTCATCGTTAATTCCTCATTCCCGACTACCAGTTACTAATCCTCAATTCCCACAAGACAAAACTATGGCAGAACAAAAAGAACAGCGCAACAAGAAAAAAAGCAGCGGCAACAAAACGCGCGAAAAAGAATCCGAATGGCAAGAACGGGTCGTTCAGATCCGCCGCGTTACTAAAGTAGTCAAAGGCGGTAAAAAACTCAGCTTCCGCGCCATAGTCATTATCGGCAACGAACGCGGTCAAGTTGGAGTGGGAGTCGGCAAAGCTAGCGACGTAATCGGTGCCGTTAAAAAAGGCGTCGCTGACGGCAAAAAGCACCTAATTGAAGTCCCCCTCACCAAAGCTAACTCCATCCCTCACCCCATAAACGGTGACGGTGGCGGAGCAAAAGTCATGATGCGTCCGGCCGCTCCGGGAACCGGGGTAATTGCAGGGGGAGCCGTGCGAACTGTTCTCGAACTAGCAGGAGTCCGCAACATCTTGGCAAAACAGCTAGGTTCTGGAAATCCTTTAAACAACGCCCGAGCAGCAGTCAACGCCCTCTCCACCCTCCGCACATTGTCCGAAGTTGCTCAAGAACGCGGAATTCCAGTAGAAAACCTCTACGGTTAGGGCATAGAGAATGGGAAACTGTAAGTTTTGAGTGTTAAGTGCTTGCGTTGAGAATAAAAAAATCCGCAACTCAAAACTCACGCACTCAAAACTACTGAGCACCCGCTCTCTAAATACCAATTACCAATTACCAATTACTAAAACTATGAGATTGCAAGACGCCCGACCCAAAGCAGGCTCCCAAAAGCGCCCCCGACGCTTGGGCAGAGGTATTTCTGCCGGTCAAGGCGCGAGCTCCGGCAAAGGGATGCGCGGTCAAAAATCTAGAGCCGGTAGCGGCACTAGACCCGGTTTTGAAGGTGGTCAAAATCCCCTTTACCGCCGTCTGCCTAAGCTGAAAAGCTTCCCTTTAGTGAACCGCAAAGAGTACACTACCATTAATGTAAGTAAATTAGCATCGCTGCCAGCAAACACAGAAGTTACTCTCACCTCTTTGATCCAAGCAAAAATTGTCACCACAGACGACGGCCCGCTGAAAATCTTAGGAGATGGCGAACTGAATGTGCCTTTGCAAGTGCGGGCCTCGGCTTTTACTGCAGGTGCTCGCACCAAAATTGAAGCCGCCGGCGGAAGTTGCGAATTAGTTGCGTAAAGATTTGAGGTTTGAGAGTCTGTCCAAATCTCAAATCCTCAAGCTTGCTATCAGAAAATGATTTAGTCGAAAATCCCAAATCTAAAATCCAAAATCGTAACTATGGACGTTAGTAGAGAAAAAGCGCCAACTGCACAAGAGACGTTCATGCAGATGGCTCAAGCTGCTGGTTTACGAGGCCGCATCCTCGTAACCATTGGCTTACTGATTTTAGTACGCCTGGGTGTTCACTTGCCAGTCCCCGGCATCGATCGAGTCGCCTTTGCCCAAAACGTCCAAAATAGCCCTTTAATTGGCTTTTTGGATTTGTTCTCAGGAGGTGGCTTGTCAGCTTTGGGGATTTTCGCGCTGGGGATTTTGCCCTACATTAATGCTTCAATTATCGTGCAACTTCTAACTGCGGCTCTGCCAAGTTTAGAAGACTTGCAGAAAAATGAAGGGGAAGCCGGGCGGCGCAAGATTTCTCAAATTACTCGCTACGTTTCTTTGGGCTGGGCAATTTTGCAAAGCGTTGGCATTGCGATTTGGGTCAGCCCTTTTGCTCAAGCTCCGGCGCCTTTATTCATAGCACAAACTGCTTTGGCCCTGACGGCCGGCTCAATGTTTGTGATGTGGATATCGGAAGTGGTGACGGAGCGAGGTATCGGGAACGGAGCGTCGCTGCTGATTTTTATCAACATTGTGTCGGTTTTGCCGCGTTCTTTGGGACAAACTTTTGAATTGGCTCAAAGTGGGGACACGCAAGTTGTCGGCCGCGTAGTCGTTCTGCTGCTGGTCTTTTTGGTGACGATTGTTGGTATTGTTTTTGTTCAGGAAGGTACTCGCCGCATTCCGATTATTTCGGCCCGGCGCCAAGTCGGCCGCAAAGTTTATCGGGAGAGCCGGAGCTATCTGCCCCTGCGCTTGAATCAAGGCGGAGTGATGCCGATTATTTTTGCATCTTCGGTTTTGATTGTGCCTTCTTTCCTCGCTCAGTCTCTCAATAACCCATTTCTGGTTCAAGTTGCTAATGTTTTGAGTCCGAACGGGCCTGCGCCTTGGGCTTACGCGCTGTTTTATCTGACTTTGATTCTGTTCTTCAGCTATTTCTACGCTTCGTTGATTGTCAACCCCGTAGATATGTCTCAGAACTTGAAGAAAATGGGCGCCAGCATTCCTGGAATTCGTCCGGGCCAGAAAACCAGCGATTATGTGGAGAAGGTTTTGAACCGTTTGACTTTCTTGGGAGCGATATTTCTCGGTCTGGTGGCCATTGTACCAACTGCTGTAGAAAGCGCGATCGGAGTGCAAACTTTTAGAGGTTTTGGCGCAACTTCCCTACTGATTTTAGTAGGTGTCGCGATCGAAACTGCTAAGCAAATTCAAACTTACGTCATCTCCCAACGATATGAAGGAATGGTGAAGTAATCGCAATGCACTTGATTTTTATGGGGCCTCCAGGGGCAGGAAAGGGAACTCAGGCTCAGCTTTTAGCAGCTCTCTGGAAAATACCCCACATTTCTACCGGTGACATCCTACGCGCCTGCGTAGTTGCCAAAACGGAGTTGGGTCAAAAGGCACAATCCTACATGGATCGGGGAGAGTTAGTTCCTGACGAGTTATTGATGGATATCGTGCAAGAACGTATGAATCAGTCTGATGCTCGTGCTGGCTGGATCCTTGACGGCTTTCCCCGCACAGTCGCGCAGGCAGCTTTTTTTGACAAACTGCTATGCGAGGTTGGGGGTGGGGGAAGTTCGTCTGGAAAGGACTGCGATCTCAGAGCTGTCAATTTGGACGTTCCTGACAATATTTTGGTGGCTCGCCTGTTGTCGCGGGGTCGCCAAGATGACAATGAGGAAACGATCCGCCGCCGGTTGCAAGTTTATCGCGAGCAAACTGAACCTTTGATTGAGTTTTACAGAAACCGCGAACAGTTAGTTGCGGTTGATGGCGATCGAGCGATGGAATCAGTCACAGCACAACTGCAACAAGCTCTCTCGGGCGACTCTTGAACCGTCTCAATACAGCTTGTTACTCACAAGCTTTTGCTAAGATATGTTAACTAGGAGCTTTTTGTGCTATCAGGTTTTGTGAGGGTTGCTAGTTCCGGGATTGAACTCGATACTAATTGCCACAACTTTACTCAAGTAAAGCTAAAGCAAGCGGTTTGTTGAGTCAAGAAATCGATCGAGTCGCCCGAATTTTTGCCCCCCCGTTCCCGTTTGACCCTTACCAGTCAATAGGTTTTGAGGTAAACGCCGGGATACTCCTAGTTAATCAAATGTAGAGTTGAGGTAAATACCAAATTGTCTAAGCAAGATTTAATTGAAATGGAAGGGACGGTGACGGAATCCCTGCCCAATGCGATGTTTCGCGTTGACCTAGATAATGGGTTTAACGTGCTGGCTCACATTTCCGGCAAGATCCGCCGCAACTACATCAAAATTCTGCCTGGCGATCGCGTCAAAGTCGAATTGACTCCCTACGACTTGACCAAAGGTCGGATTACTTATCGCCTTCGGAAAAAATAGGCTTAGATAAAACTTTCTAAAAACTAATTCTAAGTTTAATTAGAGAGAATTTGGTAAAAAGCGCCAAATTTATGCTATAATGCTACGTTTGTAGTGTTGCCGAGAAGGGCGTCAACAACCCACCGGTGTACCGGGTTAAGTCATTGCTACGCCGTAAAAGTATTGCTCGCCAACACTCTGGCGCAGGCGAACTTTACCCCAGCAATGGGAGTGGGTGCAAGCGGGCTCCTTCATGAAACAACCCGCACTTTATACAATTTAATCGAGGAGAGGCCTACACCTTGCCCAGCCTCTCCTCCCACCGCTCTACGGGCAGTCCCAGCGTGCCTGCTCTCCGGTAGAGCGGGGTTCTCCAGGCAGGAAGAAAGATGAAAGTTCGAGCATCTGTCAAAAAAATTTGTGAAAAATGTCGCGTCATCCGCCGTCGCGGTCGAGTGATGGTGATATGCACTAACCCGAAACACAAACAGCGCCAAGGTTAGAAAAAAAAGAAGATTGGGCACTGCACGCAGGTGCATCCTAATTGAACATTGTAGCCAAACAGGAAAACTAGGGAGACAAAAAGTGTGGCACGGATTGCCGGGGTAGACCTTCCACGCGATAAGCGCGTCGAAATAGGTCTGACATACATTTACGGAATAGGCTTGTCGCGGGCCCAAAAAATTATTGCTGCAACAGGCGTAAATCCTGACACTCGCGTCAAGGATTTAACAGAGGCCGACGTGACAGCTCTGCGGGCTCATGTAGAAACAACATACCAAATCGAAGGAGACCTCCGGCGCTGGGAGTCAATGAACATCAAGCGCCTGATGGACATCGGAACTTATCGCGGTCGGCGTCACCGTTTGGGTCTGCCGGTGCGGGGACAACGAACCCGTACCAACGCCAGAACCCGTCGCGGCGTCCGCCGAACAGTTGCGGGCAAGAAAAAGGCACCTTCCAAGAAGTAACATCTTTTTTGGAAAAATACGCTGGGGGCTGCTGGCTCCTAGCGCTTCGGAACATTAGTTGAGAGAAACGTTAAAGAGACTAATATGGCGCGACAACAAACAGGCAAGAAATCTGGTGCAAAAAAGCAGAAACGGAATGTACCCAATGGGGTAGGCTACATCCAGTCTACCTTTAACAACACGATTGTCACTATTACCGACCTCAACGGCGAAGTAATATCCTGGGCATCAGCAGGTTCCAGCGGTTTTAAAGGAGCTAAGAAGGGGACTCCCTTTGCAGCTCAAACAGCAGCAGAAAGTGCTGCCCGCAGAGCCAACGACCAAGGAATGCGCCAAATAGAAGTAATGGTGAGCGGGCCCGGAGCAGGTCGAGAAACTGCCATTCGGGCGCTGCAAGGGGCGGGACTGGAAATCACCCTGATTAGAGATGTTACCCCAATTCCTCACAACGGCTGTCGCCCTCCCAAGCGACGTAGAGTCTAAAACGATTTGAGATTTTAGATTTTAGATTTTGGATATTGGCTAACTGCTTAAAGTCAAAAACTAATGGTTCTAACTGTTGCCCCGTCCATCCAAAATCCGAAATCCGTTCAGGGGTATGCTCTGCAATCTAAAATCCAAAATCAAAAATCCAAAGTGGAAAAGGGAGGTCACTCCGTGGCGCAGTTTCAAATTGAATGTATAGAGTCTAACACTGACAAAGACCGCAGTCAGTACGGAAAATTTGTCTTGGAACCGCTCGATCGCGGTCAGGGAACAACTGTTGGGAATGCGCTTCGGCGAGTTCTGCTGTCAAATTTGGAAGGAACGGCAGTAACTTCAGTCCGAATCGCGGGCGTAAATCATGAGTTTGCCACCATCGAAGGGGTACGCGAGGATGTTCTAGAAATTCTCCTGAACATGAAAGAAGTAGTCCTCAAAACTCATTCTCAGCAGCCGCAAATCGGCAGGTTGCGGATTGAGGGGCCCGTCACCGTTACGGCCGATCGATTCGATTTGCCCTCAGAGGTGGAATTGATCGATCGCTCCCAGTACATTGCAACTCTCTCGCCCGGCTCAGTTCTGGAAATGGAATTCAGAATTGAAAAAGGCATCGGATACCGAGCAGTAGACCGCAGTCGCGATGATGGGTCGGCTTTGGATTTTCTCCAAATTGACGCCATCTTTATGCCGATTCGCAGAGTCAACTACAGCGTTGAAGATGCTAGGGTAGGCGGCACGGTCGAGAAAGACCGGCTGATTATGGAAATCTGGACTGATGGCAGCGTGACTCCTCAAGAAGCTTTGAGTCAATCTGCCCACATCCTGGTAGATTTATTTGCACCTCTCAAAGACATCACCCAAGATTCTCTCAAACCAGAGTATCCAGGTGAAGCCGATCCTACCAGCCAAATTCCGATCGAAGAATTGCAGTTGTCGGTCCGGGCTTACAACTGTCTCAAGCGGGCTCAGATCAACTCAGTCGCAGACTTATTGGATTATACCCAAGAAGACTTGCTCGAGATCAAGAATTTCGGGCAGAAGTCCGCAGAAGAAGTGATTGAAGCTTTACAAAAACGCTTGGGCATTACCTTGCCACAGGAAAAATCAGCTAAAAGTTAATCAACGGGTAACGGGTAAAAAAGTTCTGAATTTTAAGTAGGTGAGTTTTTAAGTTAAAGAATTCACCGCTCAAAACTCGCGGACTATCCCGGCGCCCAATTACCAATTACCAATTACCAACTGCCATGCGTCACCGCTGTCGCGTTCCCCAACTCAGCAAACCGGCTGACCAGCGCCGCGCCCTACTGCGCTCGCTGACCACCGAATTAATCCGCCACGGTAAAATCACTACCACTCTCGCCCGCGCCAAAGCGCTGCGCTCAGAGGCGGACAGGATGATTACCCTCGCCAAAGATGGCTCCTTGGCCTCTCGCCGCCAAGCTATGGGCTATATCTACGATAAACAGTTAGTACACGCCTTGTTTGAGGCGGCACAAGAACGGTACGGCTCGCGCAACGGGGGCTACACCCGGGTAGTACGAACAGTCCCCCGTCAAGGAGACAATTCCGAAATGGCGATCGTTGAACTGGTTTAATTCCATTTTGGGTTGGAGATTTGTGATTTATGACTGACAATCCAAAATCCCCAATCGAAAATCCCCAATCGATACAGCGCGTTGCTCTAGTAATCCAATACCTCGGCACTAACTTTCACGGTTGGCAGCGACAGCCGAACCAGCGTACAGTACAAGAAGAAATTGAAACAGCAATATCGACTGTTCTGGAACGCCCGGTAACGCTGCACGCTGCTGGGAGGACCGATGCGGGAGTTCACGCTGCTGCTCAAGTAGCGCATTTTGATGCCCGCGGCCCAATTCCGGCTCACCGCTGGGCAAGCGTTCTCAACTCTCGACTGGCAAAAGATATTTTAATTCGAGCTTCGGCAAAGGTGGAACCTACCTGGCACGCTCGGTTCTCAGCCAGTTGGCGGCGCTATCGCTACACCCTTTATACAGACCCGACCCCTAATTTGTTTGTGCGTCCTTTTGCTTGGCACTGCTATCACGCCCCTGTGGATGAATCTTTGATTCAGACAGCTTTGACACCGCTCATCGGGCGGCATCACCTGGCTGCTTTCCACCGCGCGGGCTCTGTCCGCCCCCATTCCTGGGTGGACGTACAAGCGGCAGAGTGTCACCGTTCTGGGCCTCTGGTCTATATAGAGGTTCAGGCGAGCGGGTTTCTGTACGGGATGATGCGGCTGCTGGTGGGGTTGCTGGTGCAGGTGGGTCGCGGGGAAAGGCCGATCGACAATTTCACAGATATCTGGGTCAACGAACGCCGAGAAATGGTAAAATATGCCGCTCCCGCTCAAGGTTTGTGCCTGCTGCGGGTTGGCTATTCAGAATTTCCCTTTCCCCCAGATGTGTGGTACGACACTCAGCCAAAATTAGTCATTAGTCATTAGTCATTAGTCATTAGTCATTAGTCATTAGGTAACTACTAATAAAAAACTAAGGACAACTAACAATTAAAAACTGACAACTGACAACTGACAACTGACAACAGTTAATAGACAACTAAGAACAAACAATGAACAAAACTTACGTCCCTACTCAAGACTCCCTAGAGCACAAGTGGTACGTGGTCGATGCCGCAGACCAGCGGCTGGGCCGTCTGGCAACTGAAGTTGCCATGTACCTCCGGGGGAAACACAAACCGACTTACACTCCTTCTATGGATACCGGCGACTTCGTAATAGTCATCAATGCTGACAAAATCGCTGTTACTGGCAAAAAACGCACCCAGAAAATCTACCGCCGCCATTCTGGAAGACCGGGCGGCATGAAAACAGAAACTTTTGCCAAATTGCAAGCGCGTTTGCCCGAAAGAATTGTGGAAGAAGCTATTCGGGGAATGCTGCCTCACACTTCTCTAGGCAGACAATTGTTTACTAAGCTGAAGGTGTACGCTGGCCCAAACCACCCGCACCAAGCTCAAAAACCAGAAGAGTTAATTGTTCACACGATTCCGGGAGGAAATGACTAATGCAAGCAACAGATACCGGCCGCGCTGTGTACTGGGGTACCGGTCGCCGCAAATGTTCAGTAGCGCGGGTGCGCTTGGTTCCCGGCACTGGCATACTGACTGTCAACGGTAAAGAGGGGGATTTGTACCTGCAATTCAACCCTACTTATTTGGCTCTCGCTAAGGCCCCTCTGGAAACTTTGGGTCTGGAAAATGAGTACGACATTTTGGTAAAAGTCGAAGGCGGTGGCTTGACAGGTCAGGCTGACTCGATTCGCTTGGGTGTCGCTAGAGCACTTTGTCAATTAGACCCGGACAACCGCAAGCCTCTGAAGACTGAGGGCTATTTGACTCGCGACCCGCGGGCCAAAGAACGGAAAAAGTACGGTTTGCGGAAAGCTCGGAAAGCTCCTCAATACTCGAAGCGGTAATCGAGGGAAGAAGGAAGAAGGAAAAGGCAAAAATTATCTATCCAGATTATATCTGCCTTTTTTTGAAGTTTATTTCCGATTCCTGATTCCTGGTTCCAACAGATATAAGGCAAAATTCGTGCTGTTGTTGGTGTACAAGTCCTGCGGCAGCTAAAATGGTTGTAAAGTCAAAAATTAGAGAGTAAAAAACAATGGCAAAAGATGGCATTCACCCTGAGTGGTATCCCGAATCTCAGGTTTATTGCAACGGGGAACTTGTGATGACTGTGGGTTCAACTAGACCAAAGCTTCAAGTTGATGTCTGGTCGGGAAATCATCCTTTTTATACTGGCACTCAGAAGATTATTGATACTGAAGGTCGTGTGGAGCGCTTTATGCGGAAATACGGCATGACCGAGGTAGAAATGCCGAAGGCAGATGCTTCCTCTGGACCGCTGAAAATGGAAGACCCGAAAGCAGATGCTGCTAAGGCTGCTGGTAAAGGCAAAAAGAAGAAGTAGCCGGATTGTCATTTGTCCGCAGTTTGTTGAGAGTAGTTCTTTCTACTGGCAACTTACCGCCCTCGGATTTTAGATTTTAGATTGAAGACTTGCTATGGAGGCAGTTGAGTTCGATCGAGTTGAGTTGGCTCGACATTCTATCCTAACTGCTCTTGAGTTCTAAAATCTAAAATCTAAAATCTAAAATCTAAAATCGATCCGCCCTCGGATTGGAGAGTTTAGATTGAAGACTTGCTAAGCAGGCAGTAGAGTTCGATCGAGATTCTATCCCAACTGTTCTTAAAATCTAAAATCTAAAATCTAAAATCTAAAATCTAAAATCGATTGACAAAGGACAACTGACAATGGCTGAATCTTATTTGCTGGATAAATTGAAGTCGGTAGAGCAAACTTTTAATGAGTTGACTCGCCGCATGGCTGACCCGGATGTCGCTAGGGACAATCAAGAGTTTCAACGGGTAGCGAAAGCTCGATCGTCCTTGGAGGAAGTGGTCGATACTTTTGCTCTGTGGAAAACCACTCAGGAAGATTTGGTGGGCGCGCGACAGGTTCTCAAGGAAGCTGCGGGCGATCGAGAAATGCAGCAAATGGCTGCGCTGGAAGTTGAGGAACTTGAGTCGAAACTGGAGAGTTTGGAAAGTCGTTTGAAGGTTTTGCTGCTGCCGCGCGACCCGAATGATGACAAGAATATTATGCTGGAAATTCGGGCGGGTACTGGCGGAGATGAGGCTAGTATTTGGGCGGGAGATTTGCTGCGGCTGTATTCGCGTTACGCTCAAACTCAAGGCTGGCAGGTGAAGTTGGTGAGCGAGTCGCTGGCGGAAATGGGCGGCTTTAAAGAGGTGATTCTGGAAATTACAGGCGACAGCGTTTACAGCAAGCTGAAGTTTGAGGCTGGAGTACACCGGGTGCAGCGAGTCCCGGTGACTGAGGCTGGCGGCAGGGTGCATACTTCGACGGCGACGGTGGCTGTGATGCCGGAGGTTGATGATGTGGAAATTCACATCGATCCGAAGGATATTGAGATGAGCACGGCTCGATCGGGCGGTGCTGGCGGCCAAAACGTGAACAAGGTGGAAACTGCTGCGGATTTGTTTCACAAACCGACGGGAATTCGGATTTTCTGTACTGAGGAGCGCAGTCAGTTGCAGAATAAGGAGCGGGCGATGCAGATTTTGCGGGCTAAGCTCTATGAGATGAAGTTGCGGGAGCAGCAGGATGAGGTGAAGTCGCGGCGTTTGGCTCAGGTTGGTACTGGTTCGCGATCGGAGAAGATTCGCACTTACAACTATAAAGACAATCGGGCTACCGACCACCGTTTGGGGGAGAATTTCTCGCTCAATAGTGTTTTGGAAGGGGATATTGAGGGGATTATTCAAACTTGCATTTCTCAGGATCAGCAGGAACGTTTGGCTGAGTTGGCTGCTTCTACTAATTGATGGAGTGATGGGGGGCTAGGCGCATTGTTTGCTCAGCCTCAGTTCCCTTGTTACGCGGGAGATCTGGTTGAGTAGGGCTTCCCAAATTGCATCGGCGATCGCCATGGGATTGGGGAGCATCCCAGTTTTGCAGCCAGTATAAATACTCAAAGACTTAGCAGGCAAGTTGATGGCAGAATAGAAAGCAAATAAATTACCATCACCCCAAGTCAATATGACGCCAGAACAACGGCAGAAGATCAAAATAAATCTCCAAGAAATAGCCGATATTTTTTATCAGAATACCCCGCCAGACAATCTACAAAGCTTTGAATCTATCGAACTGACTGTCAGAGAGCATTTAGTTGAGACAGTAGCACCAGAAATTAGCAGTTTTTTTTTACTCAGCAGGAGGAACTGCTTGGGGGAGAAAAAGAACCATAAAAAGTTGCGTAGGAGAAATAACTCTATCGAGTAAACAAGCTCAAAAGCTGGGAGTAAATAAGGGAAGTCGTTTGAGCCCTCACTTGGAAAAATGTTGTTTATTATTAGTGGGAAATGAATCATTTGCCAATGCGGAGAGAGACTTAAAAATCTTAACAGGAATTTATGTACCCCACAGTACACAACATCGGCTATTAGAGCGTTACAAATTGCTGCCGCCTGAAACTACCGAGAAAGTACAAGCATGTTCGTATAGACGGAGGAAACGTCAGACTGAGAACTCATGAAGGAGAAGAAAGTGTCTGGAGGAACTATAAGGCAGTTAAGGTACATCGCCTTTGTAGGGGCAGCTTTTTTCCAAAATAATCCAGATTTAGTGGCATGGGTAAATAGCCAACCTCAAAGTGAATCGATAACCTGCTTGGGAGATGGTCATGATGGGGTGTGGAATCTGTTTAAGCAAATTGGGACTATTGAGCTCTCGAACCCACATTCCGCAGATATTCACGCAGATTTAATTTCAAAGAAACTCAGAATTGCCAAAACCTCAAATGATTGCTATGCAATCATTTGAGGTTTTTTTAAGGTATAATAATCTGAGGGGGTGACAACCCAGTCAAAACCCTCACGGGTGGCGGATTGACCCAACTTGAGCTAAAAAAAGATGGGGTCAAAATTATTAAGTGGCCCCATCTGTTAATTATGTTTCCTCAATCTTACCAGAACCATCTAGAAAAACAACTCAAACCA
>NZ_JAUBPO010000311.1:0-1008 GCF_036700785.1 Microcoleus sp. S28C3
CAACCATTCCTTGACTCCCATCACGCACTCTTAGAGTCTCATCTACATGCACGTTTGGTCTGTGTGTTGCCCATTCCGGTAGTGCCCGGAAGGAAAGGATAGAGTAAGCTACTATTAGAGAGAAGTGTTTACCATTAGTGATATGACAGTAGAAATTCCCCATTGTCCTAATTGTGGCGAGCGAAGCAGTCAGTCGTAACGGTAAAACTCGGCATCACAAACTTTCATTACAAATGTCGAGAATGTGGTCGTCAATTTGTTTTGAATCCGACATGGAAAGCTATTACTAAAGAACAAGAAGAGTTAATGTCACGGATGCTACTTGAGCGTATTTCCCAGGCCGGGATTGCTCGGGTATTACAAGTGTCAGAAGATACAGTACAGCGCTACGTAAATACCGCTTCTGTTGTTGGATAGAAGCAAGTGGAGGTGAGTGCCAAGCCAAAAAAGCGCTTGAGTGTTCAGATGGATGAGCTATGGTCGGAGAGTCGATAATAAAGGAAATCAACAGTGGGTATGGCTGGCATTGGATGCCCAGACTAGGGAAATTGTTGGTGTACACATTGGAGATCGTAGCGCAGTATCAGAAGAGTGCTTTATGGAATTCAATGCCACCAGTTTACCGTCAATCGGCAGTAATTTATACCGACCATTGGAGTGCTTATGATTCTGTATTGCCCAGCAAACGTCATCGCGCCGTGTAGACAAAGATAGTGGTTGTACTAGCTATATCGAGCGCTTCAACTGTACTATTCGACAACGAGTATCAAGCGTTGGTAAGAAAGAGCTTAGCCTTCTCTAAAAAATTAGAAAATCATATTGCTGCAATGGGGGCGTTTTGTACATCATTATAATGATAATTTACAACTCCAGATGCGTACTTTTATTTGAATTCGGTTGATTTTTTGATCCTTTCCTTCAGGGCACTACCCCCATTCCCATAAATCATTGATAGTAGGTTCTACCGCCTCAGCTACTCGTTGATTTGTTTTCTGAAGTGTTCCGGTA
>NZ_JAUBPO010000017.1:0-75339 GCF_036700785.1 Microcoleus sp. S28C3
TTTTCTAATTCTTGTAAAAAACTGGTGTTATTACCATACCCTGCATCCATCAAGACTATTCCTGGTTTATAGCCTCTGGCTAAGGTTTTGTCGATTAAATTTCTGGCTATTTCTGGCTTTTTCTTAAATTCTGGGTCCTCCTTTCCCTCTGGTAATGAGTCGGCTTTTTTATATAATTCAATATCTAATGGCAGGCTCTTTTTACCATCATATAGATGACTTGTAACTATTACTACCCCATTGTCAGTTTTTCCGATTTGTCCGATGTATTGTCTGCCTACACCGTCGGTAAAATTACCACTTTTTCGGTGACCTGAATCATCTATTATCAGGCTAAATCCTCGACTAATCTTGGCGCAAGTTACACTGATTCATTACGTCTAGGCGACGTTGATTGAGCTCATTGAATGACCAAGGCGCTGTTGTTAAAAAATGATGTAATTTGTGGTAAGTTACTCGCCAAGGCATTTTCTGCCATCTGCGACAGGTTTTTTCGTTCCCGAGCTCCCAATAATCCCCCTAAATAGTTCCTAAACTCTCGTTTTTGGGCAAGATGACCAAAAATATCGTCAAATCTTTGACACCATCTATCGAAGCAGGGGGGCATCGCGGCAGGGGTTGTCTCTTTCATGGGTCATTTTTTAACGTTATATGCTTGCTATGTAAGCATTATAACATATTTTTATCGTATTTTATGTTTAAGTCCCGTTAATCAGATAAATCATGACTTCGCCGCGCGCTACTCCTCCTTTGACTTCCGCTGAACTAGCACCGCGCTTAAACTGAATCTCCTGCGGTTGCTGACTCATTAAAATCGCCGATCTGTCCGGGATTGCTGCGGTGGGAACAATGCTGGATATAGCCTTTACTGAAGCCGGAAAAATCGCAGAGGCACATAAGCCGATTATCAAAATATTTAGCGATTGTTTGAAACTTTTTGCTGGTTTATTCATGGCTTTGAAAACTCTTGGAAAATGGTTTACTGTTATGATTGTAGCCAAGTCGATCTGGATTGTCCAATTTTATATTTACATTTTTAAATTCTAGAATTTATCTAGATTGTCTACTATTTAAATAATCACTTTGGATATTTTAAATTGCTGATTTAATAAAAACTAAAATATCGAGCGCAGTTGCACGATTTTAGGGAAATAATCTTAAATTAAGATTTGAGCTTTGAGATTTAACTCGGACTGTGAGATAATTATTTACAATCGTGAGTTTTGTTTTACTGGGCCCGCCAGGGCGGTAAAACAACAGTGGCAGTCAGCATTGTTAAAAAAAATTCCCAATTCCCAATCATCACAAACAAGGCGATATGAGCGAACACCCAACTATCAGCTACCGCACCGAAAGCGACTCAATGGGAGACAAACAAATCCCATCTAATGTCTACTACGGTATCCAAACTCTAAGGGCTATTGAAAATTTCCCGATTAGCGGCATTAAGCCTTTATCAACTTACGTTGATGCTTGTGTTTTAATTAAAAAAGCAACGGCGATCGCCAATGGCGAACTCGGCTGCATTCCAGAAGAAATCAGTCAAGCCATTGTCCAAGCCGCAGATGAAATCCTAGCTGGCAAATTGCGCGATCAATTTGTAGTTGATGTCTACCAAGCGGGCGCCGGAACTTCTCACCACATGAACGTTAATGAAGTTCTTTCAAATCGCGCTTTGGAAATTATGGGCGAGGAAAAAGGCAACTACAAGCGCGTCAGTCCCAACGATCATGTAAACTACGGTCAATCGACCAATGATGTGATTCCGACGGCGATTCGGATCGGCGGATTGTTGGCATTAGAAAAAACTCTTTTTCCGGCTTTGTCGGATGCGGTAGTCGCCCTAGAAAACAAAGCCGAAGAATTCAAAGATATTGTAAAATCCGGCCGCACTCATATGCAAGATGCTGTGCCAGTTCGACTCGGCGATACCTTCGGCGCTTGGGCGCAAATTCTCAGAGAACATACCTTGAGAATTGACAGGGCATCCGATGATTTGACATCTCTGGGATTGGGGGGAAGTGCGGCAGGAACCGGCTTAAATACTCACCCTGAATACAGTCAAAAAGTTGCTGATATTCTCTCAGAATTAATCGACCACCCCTTGAAACCAGCAAGGCATTTAATGGCAGCTATGCAGAGTATGGCACCGTTTGTAAATGTCTCCGGTGCACTGCGAAATCTCGCTCAGGATTGCGTTAAAATGTCCCATGACTTGCGTTTGATGGACTCAGGGCCGAAAACGGGTTTGAAAGAAATTCAACTGCCTCCCGTGCAACCCGGTTCGTCAATTATGCCGGGAAAATACAATCCTGTGATGGCAGAAATGACATCGATGGTTTGTTTTCAAGTTATGGGTTACGATAGCGCGATCGCCCTGGCAGCCCAAGCGGGACAATTAGAATTGAACGTGATGATGCCCCTGATTGCCTACAATCTCATTCACAGCATCGAAATTTTGGGCAATACCATCAGCGCGCTGACTACACAATGCCTCGCCAAAATTGAAGCTAAGGGCGATCGGTGTCTCGCTTACGCAGAAGGTAGTCTCGCCCTCGTTACCGCCCTCAACACTCACATCGGCTATCTCAACGCTGCCGCTGTCGCTAAAGAATCTTTAGAAACCGGCAAATCTTTGCGGCAAATTGTGCTAGAAAGGGGTTTAATGAGTGCAGAAGACTTGGCAAAAGTTCTAGATTTAGAAAAAATGAGTGCGATGCCGGCATCTTCTGCTAACGCTTAGGATCTCGAAGCTATCAGCTAGAAACTAGAAGGCTGAAATTGATTGAATTCTGCCTTCTGCCTTCTGAGTTGTGCCTAACGGCTGTCACAGGTTAAAGTTAAAGAATTCAGAATTCAATCTTTTACATTTAATTCTGAAATTTTTTATAGTCTAAAGTTTGGGAGCAAGATTTATGCGCGCAGGTTCTTTTGGCAAATTAACTCAAGATAAAGAGAACACGACTCAAGTGACATTTCATTATGTGGAAGGTCACACCGAAACATTTACTATTCCGATGCCTGCACAAGAATTCCAAGACGAAGTGCTGCATTTGTTAAACCAACCTTGGTTAACTTTCCATTTAGCCGATCAAACGGTTTTTATCTGTACTGCCCGGTTGGTGAAAGTTGAAGTTAAACCTGCTATCCCTGAACTGCAAGGTCAAGGAGTATTCTCTAACTCGCTGCGAGTTAGTACCATGCAGCGGGCTGCTGCTGGTAGATTGGCGATGGATACTTAGGACTCATTTGTATTGAGATTATTCTTGGTAAGGTGCGCGCGGATCGCCCTAAGCAGGGCGATCCGTGCGTGCGTTACATTGAGATTGTTCTCCATCGATAACCAATTACAAATTAATTCATAATTATGTCTGTTGTTAGTTTAATTCGCGCCAATTCATACGATCGCCAAATTTTGCAAACATCTTTAGAAAGTTTGCTCGCACCCTTGGGCGGAATCTCGGCTTTTGTCAAATCGGGCGATCGGGTTTTACTCAAACCCAATCTCCTGACAGGTTCTCGCCCTACCAAAGAATGTGTCACCCGCCCGGAATTGGTTTACTGTGTGGCTAAAATGGTCATTGAAGCGGGAGGAAAACCATTTTTAGGTGATAGTCCAGCTTTTGGTAGCGCAATGGGTGTAGCCAAAGCCAACGGTTATTTGCCACTGTTGGAAGAACTGAATTTGCCAGTAGTTGAGTTTCAAGGAAAACGCTACGAAACTGTCAGCGAAGATTTCAATCATCTGCGAATTTGCAAAGAAGCAATGGAAGCCGATGTAGTGATTAATTTGCCAAAACTCAAATCTCACGTTCAATTAACCGTGACAATGGGCGTGAAAAATTTGTTCGGCTGCGTCCCCGGAAAAATGAAGGCTTGGTGGCACATGGAAGCTGGAAAAGATAGCGCCAGATTCGGTGAAATGCTGGTAGAAACTGCCCGAGCAATTAACCCAAATTTGACGATTTTGGATGCAATTATCGGTCACGAAGGTAACGGGCCAAGCGGCGGCGAACCTAAGTTTTTGGGAATTTTGGGCGCCTCTGATGATGTGTTTGCTTTGGACAGAACTTTAGTTGAAATTATTAATGCCGATCCGGCGGCGGTTCCGACTGTAGCTGCGGCGATGAGATTGGGACTTTGCTCGAATTTAGAGGCGATTGATTTTCCGCTTTTGCAACCGGAAACTCTCAAGGTTTTGGATTGGAAGTTACCGGAAAACATGATGCCGATTGACTTTGGTATGCCGCGGGTGATTAAGTCTACTTTCAGGCATTTTTATATCCGGTTTATCAAAGAACGGATGGCGGCTTACGCTGGCAAATAATTAGACTCGACTTATCCCCAAACTTGAAAGTCCGCGCAGGCGGACTTTCAATACCAATAAGCAATCTCAAATAAAAAGTGAAATTTTATGCGATCGCCTCACATCCATCGATCGATCTGTTAAACTAAAATCTTGCACGTCTACTGGAAAGTTATCGCCAACAAAAACCTAGTGGCTTTGCTGAGCTGTTCCCCTTCTTTAGCCTTAATGCTCTTAGCTGTCAATTCCCTTAATCCTAGCACCCCAATTTCCCAAAATAGAAGCATTGAACCCAATGGCGAAATCCCAGTCAATCGTGGAATAAATCATGACAAAAGCCAATCCTCTCTGCCAAAAATCAAGTCTGACAAAATAAGAAACATCGCCACCATAACTTTAGGGTGGGACTACACTGGCTGTCGAGAGCAAACCATCAAAATCATACAACAAGGACGGCTGACGCTTTTTTTTTTACCTAAACAGTAGTTACAAAACAAGCAACACATAAGTCATAAAAAAGACCCTATTAATTCGAGATTCCAATCATCACCAGCTTAAAGTCGAAAGTCAAAATAATTAATTATTATTCCTACTTTGGGCTTTAGGCTTTTTATTTGTGAAAACTGACCATTCACCACAGCTCTTAAAATTTCAACCATACAATACTTCTTCCACAGGCGGCGTGGCATCTGTGGGGTCGAACTGTTTGATTTTCAAAGCTTGCAGCAAAAACAGCCATATATAAAGGGGATTCAAAAAAACATAGCGCTGCCAAAGGCGCTTGGGTTCCTTAATCATCCGAAACAGCCATTCCAAACCTATCTTAGATAAAAACTCAGGAGCTTTAGCCAAATTACCCGCATGAAAATCGTAAGCAGCACCTACAGCAATCAGCGGCATTGATAAGTCGTCCCGGTATTCGTAAGCCCAGACTTCTTGTCTCGGACATCCCAAACCGACAAAAGTAATTGCTGCACCGCTGTTGCGGATTTGCTGCGCAATTTCTTGTTTTTCTTGGGCCGAAACCTGCCTAAATTTAGAAGGCTGAGTTCCAGCTATAATTAACTTGGGAAAACGTTGGCAAAGATTGTAAGATAAAGCCTCCAGCACAGAAGCTTGAGAGCCGTACAAATAGATAGATAATCCTTCTTCTGCGGCACGTTCGCAGATTTGTAACATCGCATTCGGGCCGCAAACTCGATCGGGCAATTCCGTGTGGTAGAGCCAATTTAACGCCCACCTGACCGGCTGTCCGTCTGGCAATACTAAGTCAATGTGATTGATCCGATAGCGATGAGTGCTGTCAAGAACCCCAGTCATTACACCGTGAACCGCTAGAGCAGAAACTGACATTGGTTTTCCGGCGCTGGCTGCTGCAATAATTTTGCTAACAGCCGCTTCATAATTAACTGCATTTACTAAGATGCCGAGTACATTCTTTTTGCCTTTATCAATCATGGAAGACCTCTTTAAGCCAACGCTCGCCGTTACACTCATAAATCTCCTGTAGGATTTCTTTAACTTTGTATTCCATCGTTTCCCAAAATTGCCAGCACATTCTTTTTTCCCAGATCAACCATCCGACCCTTCTTTCAGCCAACGCTCGCGGTTACATTCATAAATCTCCTGTAGGATTTGTTTAACGTTATATTTCATTTTCCAGTTAGGATAGTGACTGGAAAATTTTGAATTGTCGCTAATCCACCAAATGTGATCGCCAATGCGATTCCCTTCAGCATAAGTCCAATTAAATTTGCGTTCCGCAATTGCCTCGCACATCTGGATGGCTTCTAACATCGAACAATTGCTGTATCTGCCTCCTCCAGTATTATAAACTTGGGCACTTCTGGGAGCCTTATAAAATTCATAAAATGCCGAAATTAAATCAGCGCTATGAATGTTATCGCGGACTTGCTTGCCTTTGTAGCCAAACACGGTGTAAGGAGTTCCCGTCACGGCGCACTTCATCAAGTATGCGAGGAAGCCGTGCAATTGAGCTCCCGAGTGATTGGGTCCCGTCAGGCAGCCTCCGCGAAAACAAGCGGTGTTCATATTAAAATATCGACCGTATTCTTGAACTAAAACATCAGCAGCTACCTTAGAAGCACCAAACAAACTGTGCAGGCACTGGTCGATTGACATATCTTCCCGAATGCCGCTTTCGTAAGTGTGACCCGATTCAATTTCCCATCTGTGTTCTAATTCAATTAAAGGCAATTTGTTGGGTGTGTCGCCGTATACTTTATTAGTAGAAGTGAAAATGAAAACCGCTTTAGGACAGTACAAGCGAGTTACTTCTAGAAGATTGAGAGTGCCGTTGGCATTGACGGTAAAATCTATTTTCGGAGCACGGGAAGCCCAATCATGGCTGGGTTGGGCTGCTGTGTGAATTACTAATTCGATCGACTCGCCGTACCGCTGAAAGATATTGGTAATCGCTTCATAGTCGCGAATGTCCACATCTAAGTGATAATACTTGGTACCCAAGGACTTTTCGAGCAGTTGGCGATTCCAGTTTGTAGAACCATCAGCACCAAAAAAGAACTGGCGCATATTATTGTCGATGCCAACTATATCTAAGCCTTGTTTGGCAAAGAACTTACAAGCCTCAGAGCCAATTAAACCCGCCGAGCCAGTAATGATTGCAACGCCCACGTTTCACCGCCTGAAAAAATATAGTTTTCTTTGTTTTGCCCGCTCGAATCAATCAGAAGTTATCCTGATTTTCCGTTGAATACATCTTCGCACAATTGGGCAAAGAATTTACCTTTGATATTCCAATCATAGATTTCCCTGACGCGGGTTTGACCCGCTCGACCCAAGCGCGATCGCAATTCACTATCCTGGGCTAAACACACTATAGCTTCTGCTAGACCTAGCACAGCGCGATCGGGTTCAGTAGCAGCCACTTTAATGCCCGTTTGGGCGGTCACTTGAGTAGCTGGGCCGCCCAAATCCAAACAAATCGTCGGACGGCCAACCCCCATCATTTCCGTGCAGACAAAACCGCCAGAGTCATGCAAACTCGGATGGAGGAGAACGTGAGACTCCCCCATTTTAGAAAGAGTTTCAGTGCGAGATAAAGTTCCCCAAAAAAATACTTTATTTGCCAGTCCCAATTCTGTTGCCAAAGCTTCCAAACGCTGCCTTTCCGGGCCGTCTCCCACAATCCAGTATTCCGATTTTTCCAGCTTTGCCTCCGCAAATGCACGGAGTCCCAAGTGCACCCCTTTCCAGTGTAAGAGACGACCGACACTGATGAATCTAATTGGTTGCTCCGGCGGGATAGGAAATTGCTCTAGTTCTTGAATTTCCTGCTGCGATAAACCGACTTGGGAGAAAATCTTCACGTTTTTTGCTTTGAGAAATCGCAGTCTGGCGGCGGTTTCTTCCGTAGTTGCCAGCGCCACGGCACTGCGGCGCGCCGTCAGCCCCACAAACGGATCGCGTTCTCCTACGCTTTGAGCCAATGCTCGCAGCGTTTCGTAAATTTTGCCCCGGCTGCTAAAATCTTGCCAAAAAGGCTTTGGTGCTGCTTCTGCACCCCCCACAGGCCCCCAAATAAAAGGATGCGGCAACAGCGCCAGGAAACTTGGAGACCAATGTTTGACATAAGTTACGTGATGTACTATGTCAAAACCGATTTCGCGATCGAGCTTACGAGCGATAAAATAAGCCCAGATTTGCCACAAATAGTAGTGAAGTTGCAGCAATCCTTGTTTCCCCTTCCAATCTTCGCTCCACCCAAACGGATCGAAATAAACAAAGTGCAGGTTTGGCACTGGGTTCCGCTCTAGTTCTGCTTCAATGTACGATCGACAAAACGTGCGAGTAAATACCCAACTTTCGTGATGTTTAGCAGATTGGATAACGGTATTCCATCCTACTCCCTCTTCAGAGCCGAGATTGGGTTCGCAGGCAAAGGCAGATAAAAGAATTTTCATCAACTTTTCTCCAATACTAGCGAAGTTACATCTGCTATTAATTTTGCAGCCTTTTCTGGTGTATGTTCAGCGATCAGTTGCTGGGATTTTTGCCCCATCATCACTAACTTTTCTGGGCAATCGATCAAGTCCCGCATCGCGTTTGCAATACCTTCCGACTGATAGGGATCAAAAATATAACCATTTTCACCTTCAACGATCATTTCGCAAGCCCCAGCCCATTTTGAACACAAAACTGGCTTACCAAATGCCATGGCTTCTAGCACCACCATTCCCCAAGTATCTTCTAACGTAGGAAAAACAAACACATCAGCTTCTAGAAAATAAGATCCCAAGTATCCGTATTCTATCCACCCTGTCCAAACAATTTGTTTTTCTAAACCCCATTCTTTTGTAAGTGCCTCTAGTTCCGGTCGCTGTTCCCCATCTCCAACGATAATGACTGTGTAATTCGAGTATCCCTGGCTTTGCAAAATTGTGCAAGCTTCTAACAGATTCTTAATCCCTTTGCGAGAAATTACTTGACCCACGCACAGAAAAATTGGGCGGGGAAATGACAAGGAGACAGACTTATTATTTTCTAACTTTTGTACCAAAGCGTTAGCATCAGGAACCATGTAAGGTTTAGCACAGATATTACTTTCGGCGGCCCCAATCACTTCTACCAAATATTCTTTACCTCGGCGACTATTAGAAACAAAGGTATCAGCAAATTTTCCCATCCAGCGTCTAATCGCCGATCGCACCTTAGAATCTCGAAAGTCTACATTCGGGGAACTACTTTCATAAACTAAAACCAGCCGCCATTTCCCTATAGGCTTAAAGATTATAGCTACCAATGTCCAGATCGAAAATCCACTAGCAAAAATGACCTGGGGCTTGAATTTCAAAAGAGGAAAAATAATCCCAGGAGTAGCCTTAATATAACCACGACTGTACCCCGTTTCTATCTTTTGGGTGGTGATGAATTGAGTATCCCCCACAACTTCGACTACTTCTGTACCAGGAGCTTCCGGATCGTAGCGAGGCCAGAGGCGACCTGTATAAAAAATCGTGTTCGGAATTAGTTTTTTGAGTTCATGTAAAACCGGCGGCCAATAGGCCCCAAATTCTGCCGAAGGAACGAGCCAAGCGATGCGAAATTCATTTTTTTTAACCATCCTATTCACCTTGAGTTTTGTTTTTAGTCAATCCCAGTTTACTCAACACTGAAAACCAAACTAACCTTCGATAAGGTAGTAACCAATAAATTGGCCACAACAAACCACCATGCTGCTGAGTAAATACTTTCCATTCTCCAGGCGGTTGCAGGGTCGCATCTTTAAACGATAAACCTTTCGGCGTGCTCATTTTATCTAACCCTTCGCTCAAATTTTTTGCGGCAGTTTTTGTCACCTGTGGGTTGAGGGAACAAGTTCCTAAATGACCGGGAGCAATCCAAACTGTACATCCTTTCTGTCTCGCTCGCAAACCATAATCCCAATCGCCAATATAATGGACAAAAGCAGGATTTAGGTTGCCCACAAGTTGGACGACATTGCGAGGAAGTAGAACGCAGTTGCCATGTATTGTGCTACAAAGTAGAGCTTTTTGAGTTGGTTCTACGAGGCGGTATCGGAAAGGAAGAATGGGGTGGTCTCGCACCACGCCGCCGTAAGTAGTTTTACCCGTTTGGGGATCGCAGGTAGAACCCGAGACGATGGCTTTTGTTTCTCCTTTTTGAGCGAGTTGATTGCTGGTTGTTAATAAGGTTTTAAGGGCTTCGGGATACATAATTGTATCGTCGTTCAGCCAAAGGTAGTAGTCGGGATCGTCTTTCATGGCTTCGGTGAAAGCAAAGCGCATTCCGCCGTTCCAGAATAAATTGCCATCCCCATGAAAAATCTTGACTTGAGGGTAGGCTTGGTGAACTGCTTCGCTGGTACCGTCGGTACTGGCATCATCGACTATATAGGTGGAAATATCTACATTGGCTGGAAGTGCCTGGTTAAAAAGGGCCTCTAAGCAAGCTAATGTTTTCTGTTTGCGGTTGAAGCAAGTTAAAAGGACGGCGATATTAGTACAGTTCATTCTTCCCTGTTTTACGGTTTTTAACGATAGGTAAGGCTAAAAGTAACAGTGTTTTATTTGGCCACTCGCTCGGCGGTTGCAACCGCCGCTATAAAAACGAAATTAGGGCTTACGCAGCCGCTCGCCCCCCTTTCACAAGAGGTCTTTAAGAGTGCCCCACTTGGCGAAGGGGGTCGGGGTATCAATGTTTGAGAGTTTAAGAGCGTCAGTCCTAGAAGTCGGTCTGGGTAAACTATTTCTGTATTATAGTTGACCCGCGAACTTTTTGGTGATAAATTGGAATTTAGAACTTAAGTTAACAGGCTAAGCCTGGCAGGTTCCTAGCACATTTATAATGATAAGTTCTACTAAGCAAAAATATTTATAATCGTTGGAGTTGAACAGTTTAAATGCCACATTCGCAGATAAAAACTCCCATTGTTTTCGTTGTTTTCAATCGAGTTGATAATACTGAAAAAGTTTTCGAGGCGATTCGACAAGTTAAACCGCCTAAGCTTTTAGTAATTGCTGACGGCCCTCGTGCCAACAAACCTGGTGAAGCTGAAAAGTGCGCCGCTGTACGTGCAATTATCGATCGGGTCGATTGGGACTGTGAAGTTCTGAAAAATTATTCAGAGATTAATTTTGGTTGCAAGGATCGCATTTCTAGCGGTTTCGACTGGGTATTTAATACCGTAGAGGAAGCAATTATTCTCGAAGATGACTGTTTGCCACACCCAAGCTTCTTCCCTTTTTGTGAACAGTTATTAGAGCATTACCGAGATGACAAACGGATTATGTCAATCAGCGGTGTAAATTTCCAATTTGGGAGAAAAAGAACAGAAGACAGTTACTATTTTTCGCGTTTTAGTAACTGTTGGGGATGGGCGACTTGGCGCAGAGCATGGCAATACTATGATGTTGAGATGAAGTTATGGCCTCAACTTCGGGAAGCAGGTTTTCTCGAAAATTTATTAGCTAATCCTCAATCTGTAAAAGTTTGGGATAGTGCTTTTCAAGTTTCCTATGATGGAACTGTCAACAATTGGTTTTTTAGATGGCTTTTTACTTGTTGGGTTCAAAATGGACTTGCTATTATTCCAGAAAAAAATTTGATTTCTAATATTGGATTTGGCAGTCAAGCCACCCATACTTCACAAGAAGATAGTATATACAGTAATATGCCAACGGAAGCAATGACCTTTCCTTTAAGGCATCCCAACCACGCGATCCGAAATTTTGTAGCGGATCAATATACTCAAGATACATTTTATGATTATCAGCCCGCATTAATCAGGCGTATTAAGAAAAAAATAAATAAGTTATCCGGCAGCACAATATTTAACCTTGAATAACTAATTAGTAACCATGTCTAAACTCTCAACATTTCTCAGTTCTATATTCAAAAATCCGCTCACAGAATATCTGCGATTTTTAGTAAATTGGTGGAAAAACAAGTTTAAATATAATAATTTTTATCAAGACTATATGGCTTTGGTTACCAATTCAACTATCAGTCACAATGTTAGTGTGTCTAGTCGCGTAGCCATAGAAGATTCTGTCATAGGTTCTTACACTTATGTGCGCGAGAATACCCGAATTTTCAATGGTGTTGTCGGCAATTTTTGTTCGATTGGGCCAAACTGCATCATTCGCTTAGGCGTACATCCTGTGGGAAATTTTGTTTCAAGCCATCCGATATTTTATTCCCCCAAGATGCTAGTAGGGACAACCTTTGTAGACAAAAAATATTTTGAAGAAGAGGAAAAAACTGTCCATATTGGCAATGATGTTTGGATTGGCTCAAATGTTATTGTTGTAGATGGTGTAACTATTGGTGATGGAGCCATCATCGCAGCCGGAGCCGTTGTTACAAAAGATGTGCCACCTTATGCTATATGTGGAGGAATTCCCGCCAAACTTATTCGCTATAGGTTTGATGAACAAAACATTGATTTTCTGCTGAAGTTTAAGTGGTGGGACAAGGATGAACAATGGTTGAGAAAAAATGTCAAAGACTTTCATAACATTGACAAATTCATCCATATTTATAATACGGAAAATAGTTGAATGTTAGCGGATTCAGTATTATGTCTAATTTGCCGGAGGTTATATAACATCAGCAGTCATTTGGGATTTAAACTTAGACCACTTCAGAACCATCACAGCGGCTATGAATGCCAGTGTATCATTGGTAGTTTGATACGGCAAAAATCTATAGCGAAAAGTAGCCATTCTAGGGTCGCTTTCTTGGTATAAAATATCTTGGGCAAAGTTTCCCCACCGCTCATCTATCAAATCAATTGTCATACCAGCATGACCAGACGGTAGCAACATATTGGAGCCGTGAAGACCAATTATTAAGCGGCTCTCTGAATAAAGGTGGCAAATCTCCTTTTCAATTTTTTCATTAAAACTCTCTACCCTGTAATCTTCAATCCATTCTGGAAACTTAGTTTTTGTCCCCAGACCAGCCACTGCAAATTGTGCTTCTGGTACTTGCAACCTGATCTTCTCAAATAACTGCTGAATTTTAAAATTTTGCAATCGCAGTGACATTGCTCGTCGATCTATTTTTCTAAGCACTCGGAACAGCAAACGGTTAACTAATAAACGATCTTCGCGCCAAATAAAAGTGATTTTTATTTCTTTGTTATCAAAGTTATGTTTGGGAACTCTAGTAAAGCGCGTGATGTCAAACTGACTGGGATGAGAATGAGCTTCGCTGACATAAATTTCATCAAAGCGTTTAGTTTCTTCTTCAACAAACTCGGCGAAACTGGGATAGTAATTCTGGCCATTTTTTAAAGAAATAGGTACTGTCCAGATTTCTGCAACTTCATCGGGAACCATCCACCTTAAGAACTTAGGAACTATCACAACTAAACCGCAGTCAGAATTGCCTTCTAAGTGCCTTTGTGCATTTAGCAACTTGAGCAGGGAGTGACCATAAAGATGATCGATACAGTTTAAGATAATTACCCGATTGCAGGGTTTAAAAATTTCTTTTACAAACTCAAGTTTTTCGGGTTGAGGATTTTGGAGTGAATTGAGTAAGGGTTTGCCTAACCATTCCTTTTTGTAAGTATCTGCTGCAAAAACTTCTCCTTTTATTAAATTAACTTGGATGTAGTTTTTTACTCCATGACCTACTCTCAAATCGTCGATTATTTCGCTGTCGCATCCCTCGCACTTAGAGTCCAGAACAATGTGAATACCTTGCCACAGAACACTTTTGGGCTTAAGTTCTGTTCCGCAATAGGGGCAATTCGAGCGCTGTTGAATGCTTGGTTTAATTTCAATCACTGTATCAATCCTCTGATTCTACGAGCTGCTTCGTATAAGTTGAGAGAGCGCCAGATAAATTTTCCAAAAGGTCGCAATTCCTTAATCAAGAAATTGACTAATATAATCACGTAAAAATAAGTTATCAGAGTAGCAGCAGTTGCTCCAAAAGCTCCATACTTAGGAATCAGGAACAAGTTCAACCCTACATTTAAAATAGAACCGACCACAGTTAAGTAAAGACCGTAGCGCAAGTGACCCTCTATGGTAAAGTATGTGTTCCGGGCTACTCCAAAGTTACTGCCAAATTGCGTCCAAACATAGATTGCTAGTACCGCTGCTGACTTCGCATACTCTTCCCCGTAAAGCCGATGCACGATCAACGGAGACAATAATGAGATGGGGATTGCCACTCCCAACCATAAAAATATCATAATATCTGAATAAACTTGAAATTTATTTAGATATTCTTGATAATTGTTTTTTCTCAAATTTGCTAACTTCGGAAAAATAGAGCTTGATATGATCATCGGTAAGAAATCGCAGATTTCCGCAATTTTAACAGCGGCAGCATAATATCCCAGTTCAGCATTTTTATTCATAGCTCCGAGCATAATCTGATCGGTTTTCGAGTAGACATACACTGCCAATCCTGACACAATTATCGGCCAACTCTCCACTAGCAGTTCCTTGGACCGTCTCCAATTGAATTGCCAATCCTTAATCTTATTGCCAGTAAGCTGATAAAAATATACATAAGCCATGCCTACCATTGCCACCTCTGCCAATCGAATGCAGGCGAAAGCAAGCAGGGGGGCTTTAATTGCCACCAATCCAATTCTGACAGCAGCGACGAAAAAACATACCGAATTTTTCGCCAATACTGTATACTTTGATTCGACTTGGGACTGAAACCAAAAATTTATCGCCTCAAAAGCATTAAAAATAGTTCCGGCCGCGATGATGCCCACTAGCCAGCGAGTCAAACTGTCATTGGGCTTAAGTAGGGAAATCACGGTGACAGTTAACACCAGAGTAATCAGACCGCCAATAAATTGCAGTCCGAAGGAAGTTCCGAGGGTCTCATTTTTGCATTCAGGGTTGCGAGCGATATCGCGAATGACGATTCTGCCCAAGCCCATTGAGGCTACCGCACTAAATAGAGATACAAAGGCGAGGGCGTAGTTGAGCAAGCCATATTGCTCCGGGCCTAGATAGCGAGCCACCCACAGGCCTACGACTAAACCCAGACCCATCTGTAAGATTTGGTCAGTAAACAGCCAAGCTATGTTGCTTATTACCTGGCGCAGACCAGGCCCAAGTTTTTGACTTACCGCAGCTAGCTTGTCTAACATCAGAAGATTTTAAGTGTTTAGAAAATATAAAGGCGGTTGTGGAACGCTTGGCTATGCAGCAAAATTAGACTCGTTAGATAATATTATAGCACAGCTTGGCACATCAGCGATTTTCCCAAGGAACCTTACTTCAGTGGACATTACGAGCTACAGAACGCCTTGGAGGGTTGCTGCTACTGTTGGAAGTGTTACTAGCATTGTCTATGGCAAGTCGAACTGTCAACATTACATAACTCAGCCAAGCATTTCCGGTTGTCACGATATAAGCTTCTGTGATGTTGCTCATAATAATAGACACCAGGAAACAAATAGGCATTCCCGCTTCTTCCACGGTGCTACGACTCAAATACCGAACGGCATAAGCCAAATTAAGAAGCAGAGAGATCATCATTAAGATTAATCCGGGCCAACCGAAGGCTAACAAGATCCCGATCGCGCCATTGTGAGGATTTTTCGGTTGAAATCCATTAGGAGTATAAATAAAATAAGCAGGAGTAGCGGAACCTAACTTATCTTGTTGAAAAAATCCATTGTATCCGTAGCCAAACCAGGGGCGCTGGTTGACCGCATGAATTAACTGCGGCCAGAATTCAGTCCGCCCAGTTAGAGTCAAGTCCTTGCCTAACCCACCTACAATAATATCCTCTAGGTTGTCTAGTACAAAAACTGTCATAATTATGCTGACCACCAGGAAACATATAATAGCAGTAAATGCCCACTGAAAACTTAACTTTTTAAGAAAGCTTAGCGAGGACACTGCAATTATTAATATGATAGTAATCACTAGAGCCGAGCCCGACTTATTAGCCCTCACGAGGTAAAATGAAAATAACATCATTCCCAAAGAAATCCAGCGTTCTTTGTTAGTTTTAGCTCCTTGAGAATAATGCAAATACCAAAATGCCGTACATAAAGCTAGAACCCCCCCGAGGGAATTTTTAGATTGCGTCAGGCCGACAAAATCGCCTGCTCCCGGTGGTTTGAGTATAAAACTAGCCAAAGCCAGTGCCGTGTATCCCCACCGCCAAAAACGAGATAGATTATCCCATTTATATTGCGCGGCTAAGTAAAATCCGAAAGCAGTAAATCCTGAAAAAGCTAAGCCTGCTCTTAGCGTTTCTTCAGGAACTAGAGACCATAATGTAGACAGTGATGGCAGTAATGTATAAAGTAAAAAGAAAGGATTAACGAGCAATACTTTGGCAAACAAATCTATAAAGTTGCTACCAAAAGCTTTAATTCTAGAAAACAAAATTAATAGTACCCATGGGTAAAAAAAATAAGGCAGCAATTTTAGAATACCGCCTTCTGGGTCTTGCAAATTAACAAAATGCAAGTAGTTAAAAGGAGTTTGTGTCAGAAACGGAGAGATAAAAATATAAAGACTAGCAAAGCTTTTTTCAAAAACCACACCTATCTTTTTTGTGCTGGCTAATTGAAATAATAGCAAAGTCGCGAGCGCGAGTATAGCAATTACCATCAATGTTAATGAATAATTACCTAAAATCAGCTCTTTCAGCATATTCGGTATAGATACTGGTTGAGTCATAATTGCTTTCCTTTATTAAAAACAAGCTCAAGTTATCTAGATATAAAATATAGCCGTAATCCCGGAAATACGCTAACACAGAAATTAGCCATAAAGCAAAAATACAGCATTATTTTTTCGGCTATAGCTTAAAATAATGAGGTTTTTGCCCAGCACTAAAAAGGCTAAACTTATATAAATCATAGTGAATAAAATTAGGTGGCTTATGGTTAACACCCATTTTCCAAGACAGATTGCCCCATCGGTTGTGGGTCTGGTCTTGTTTGCTTCCACAGTCATCGCTGACCCCAGAAGCACCCTGGCACAACTGCCCATCCCGCTCAGCGCAGACCAAGCCCAGACCGTTGCACCCGTTAGGCGATCGCCCGAAAGCTACAAACTCGGCGGCGGCGATCGCATCCAAGTAGAAATACTCGAAGTACCCGAACTCAGCCGCGGCTACGAAGTCCTTTCCGACGGTTCAGTCAACCTGCCCCTAATCGGCTTGGTCTCGATCCGCGGTCGCACCTTAGTAGAAGCCACCAACCTCATCCGCAACGCATACCGCCGCGTCCTCAAAGACCCTATAGTCACAGTCAGCCTCGTCGCTGCCCGCCCCCTCAACGTCGGCGTCATCGGAGAAGTCACCAGGCCCGGAAACTTCACCATCACCCTAACTCCCGGCCCGGGAGCCTCACCGAGTGTCCAGTACCCCACCGTCACCCAAGCGATCAGACTCGCAGAAGGCGTCACGGGTGTTGCGGACATCCGCAACATCCGCGTCCGCCGTCCCCAACGAGACGGCCCCGATCAAGTGCTCAACGTCAACCTGTGGAAATTCTTGCAAGAAGGAGACATCTCTCAAGACATCATTTTGCAAGACAGAGACACAATCGTGATTCCCACAGTCGCCAACTTCAACCAAGCAGAAGCTCGTCAATTTGCGACTGCCAACTTTTCGCCACCCCCTGAAAAACCTCGATCGATCTCCATTGTTGGTCAAGTCACCCGCCCCGGGGCTTACGTCGTGATCGGCGGCAACACCACAAACGATCTCAGCCGCGAAGGTTTCCCCACCGTCATCCGGGCCATTCAGCTAGCCGGCGGCATCACCTCGGATGCCGACATCCGGCAAATCCAAGTGCGGCGCGTCACCAGAAGAGGCGAACAAATTATCCCAGTCAACCTGTGGCAGTTTCTAGAATCCGGCGACGGCGCTCAAGATACCATCCTCCAGGAGGGAGACACGATCATCGTGCCCAAAGCTGCGATCGTCAACCCCGCAGAAGCTGGCGTGCTCGCTACCACTAACTTTGCTCCCACCGGCATTAACGTTTATGTAGTAGGAGAACTCAGAACATCCCTCGATCCCTTGAGACTCCCAGCTAATGCCACGCTGAATCAAGCTTTAATTTCCAGAGGATTTTTTGGGTACGAGAATACCAGAGCTAGAAGAGATAGAGTTGAGCTAGTCCGCCTCAATACCGACGGTACAGCTACTAAACGGACGATCGAAGTCAATTTAACTCAAGGAATTAACGAAGAAACCAATCCTCAACTTCGCAACAACGACATGATTATCGTATCTCGCAGGGGTCTCGTCAATTTTGTCGATCGCCTCAACGCTGTAATCGGGCCTGTCGGGCCAGCTACGGGAGTGTTAAATTTTATAAACGTTTTCCGATTTTTATTTAGGTAAGAACGCGGCTGGTGAGGTGGATAATTCTTGGCAAGGCTAGAATAAATTAAAAAATAAGATGCCCCAGTAGCGACGCGGCCGCTTCACAAATATCAACCTCAAAAATACGCAGACTGAATATGGATAGCAGACAAGATTACCAACCATTCACACATAAATCAAACGGCAAACTGCCTGATTCCTCGGCTCAGAACTACAGAGATAACTTCGTCGAGGAGACAGAGGAAGAAAAGCTAGACTTGTCCTGGCTGTTAGGCGTGGTGCGCCGCCGCTTCCTGGTCATGGCAGCAGCCACCATTGCTTTGAGTGCCCTCGCAGGAACAGCAATTCTCGCCACTTCTAAAAGCATAACTGTTGACTATGAAGGCTCTTTTTCCCTGTTAGTAGAACCAGCAACGGCTGAAGGTTTGCAATCCAAACAATTAAACAACACCCAATCGGCTGATTTAGCAAGAATTAATATAGAAGGAATTAGCTTAGTAGACTACGAGACCCAAATTAGGATTTTGCGCAGTCCCAAAATGATGCAGCCAGTGATTAAGGAATTGCGAGTTGCTTATCCCAAGATAAACTATAGTGAACTGCTCTCAAAAATGTCGATCAGCCGCATCAGCTACACAAAAGATGGCAAACAACAAGGCACAAAAATTTTACAAGTTCGCTACAAAGATTCAGATCCTAAAAAAATTTACGGCGTATTGGATAAAATATCTAAAGCTTATCTAGAGTACAGCTTGCAACAACGGCTGACGGGCATTAATCAAGGCATTAATTTTATAGATATGGAGATGCCCAAGCTCCGACAAAGAGTGGAAGTTCTGCAACTGCAAGTCCAAAGACTGCGGCAGCAGAGCAACTTGTTTGAGCCCCAGCTAGAGGGAAAATCACTGTCTGAACAAGTTCAAAGCATTCGGGGCAAGCAAGTAGAAATCCGACTACAGCTAAAAGGGATGCGCAACCTCTACCAAAGCTATGAAAAATTACTCAACGAAAATAATCCCCAGGGGTTGCTGATGACCCAAGGACAAGCTTACGGTGGACTCTTAGGTCAAATTCAGAAAATAGACACCGAATTGTCAATGAAATTAGCTCAGTACAGAGAAGACAGTTTGCCAGTTTTAGCGCTGCGAAAAAGTCGGGAAGAGCTGATGTTAACCGCCACCAAACAAGCAAAAGAAGTGGTGATGGGAACTTTAGAAACCCAAATCAAAGAAATTGAAGCGCGCGATCGCGAAATGACTGCTTTGCAAAATGATCTAAACCAAAAAATTAGAAACTTTTCAGTGACAACCCGACAATACGACAATTTACAGCGGGAACTGCAAGTAGTTACTAAAAGTTTGTCGGACTTCTTGGCAAAACGAGAAGCCTTACGGATCGATGCGGCTCAGCAGCAAGTACCCTGGGTGCTGATCAATCCTCCGGAAATTCCCCTAGACAAGTTCGGTAGGTATATAACAGCTACCGTCAAACAAACCAAAAAACAGTTAGCGCTGGCAGTAATTTTAAGCGGTCTGCTGGGCATAGCAGTCGGCTTGCTCGTAGAGATGCTAAATACTGTTTTCCACACTCCAGAATCACTGAGAATGGCCACAAGATTGCCGATACTAGGGGTGATTCCGTTTACCAAAAAAGTCAAGCGCCGACAGCCAGCGAGACCGAGGAAACAAACATCGGCTCGATCGAACTCGAAAGTGGAAGTTGTCGAACCGCGCGAAGCTCAACGTACTCCTCCAATGCTCGGGCCAAGTATTTTGAGCGACTTGGACTATCAATTTTTAGAAGCATTTCGATCGCTCTACACGAACATTCACTTGCTCAGTGCAGGCAGGTCGATTCGATCGCTGTTAGTCGGCTCTGCCGTAGCCGGAGACGGCAAATCTACAGTAGCTTTGCACCTGGCCGCCACCGCAGCAGCAGTCGGACAGCGAGTATTGTTAGTAGATGCAGATTTGCGCTGCCCGCAACTGCACGCTAAGTTAGGACTGCCAAACGTGCGCGGGCTTAGCGATGCCATCTCCACAGACCTCAGCCTCAACGACGCGATTCAGCGAGCCCCGAATCAAGACAATTTGTTCGTACTCACCGCCGGCCAAATTCCCCCCGATCCGATCAAGCTTCTTTCTTCCAAAAAAATGCACTATTTGATGGAGCAATTTCAAGCATTTTTTGACTTAGTGATTTATGACACCCCGCCACTAGCCGGCTTGGCAGACACCCACTTGATCGCAGCTCACACAGACGGTACGATTATGGTTGTCCAAATTGGGCAAACAGACCGATCGCAAGTTCGCAAAGTTTTAGAAGAATTAAAAATTTCTGGAGCTTCCGTCTTGGGAATCGTTGCTAACGGCTGCAAAAACACCGGTCACAGCTACCGCCAGCGCCCGGTCGTTTTAGAGACGCTCTACGACCAAAAACTATCGGCTTTAGGTACGAAAAATCCTAATTAGACAAATGTTGATGCAGGCGACCGAGCGCCACCGTCCTCAACCGGAAACCCACAACCAAGCTACACCCTCATTTTTGGATAAAAGTACCATTTGAGAAAGAAAATGATAGACTAACGGACAGAGCCTCGTGTGTCAACCGAGATTGCGCGGATCTTTAATTTTGCGATAATTACTCAGACAATGATTGAGAAATCAGCAAAAGTGGGTAAACTACATCTAGCAGAGCGCAATCTCAATCAGGAAAAGACACCTTTGAAGGTAAACGTTAATGTAAACGTTTCAACCCAGAAACTTGGTAGGGATTATTCTATGAGTACAGTTATGGTTGTTGATGATAGCGTCACTCTGCGGGAGATGATCGCCGACTTGCTCAAAGGTAGAGGGCTCAACGTCACGGTAGCGAGTGATGGCGTAGAAGCTCTAGAGCAAATCAAGGCTAACCGCCCAGATTTAGTCGTTCTGGATATCGTGATGCCCCGGATGAACGGCTACGAAGTCTGTCGCCGGCTCAAAAGCGACCCTAAAACCCAAAATTTGCCGGTGGTAATGTGTTCGAGCAAAAGCGAAGAGTTCGATCGCTACTGGGGAATGAAACAAGGAGCCGACGCTTACATCGCCAAGCCATTTCACCCTCAAGAATTGGTCGGCACTATTAAGCAACTGCTGCGGGGTTGAGGTAGAGGAATAGGGACAGGAAAAAGGAAAAAAATTGTCTTGAGTGCTTCTTATTTCTGTTCCCGCAGCCTCTCTAAACTACTCGATTGACAATAGTCCAAACATCTCCGTCCGATCGCACGTAGGGAACAGAAATACTCTTAAAACCAGTAATAAAAGGCTTGTAATAAACCTGCCAGTAGCTGGGGCTAATTTGGTCGGCGATGGCTTTGAGTCCCTTCACTTCCGCCGCCAGTTCCGCCGCCAGTTCGTTAATTCGTTCCGCGTGTCCCTGAGCGAGCGCTCTTCCTTCTTCAACTTGCTGCTCCATCGGACTGATTCTTTGCAAGTTTACCGACTGCTGCTGTTTCTGATTAAGTTGAGCAGACAGAGCAGCGATCGCATCATCAATCCCCTTGACTTCTGCCGACACTTGTGCTGTTTCCCTCGCGTGACGGCGGTAAGCATCGGCGATCGCTTGGGGCGAATCCCCAGCGGGGACGATCGCGGTATTGCTAAGCTGCTGGCGTTCCCGGCGCAATTCCTCAATCTGAGAGTAAATTGCCTCTATGTCTGTCTGAAGTTTGTCCACTTAATTACCGTGGTTTTTGGATATCTTAGCATATTAACCCGAACTAATAAAGTGTTACACCTAATCGAGAAACCAGTCTCAAAGCGGCGCACAATTCCCAATTACCTAATTATTAATTGAGTTTTTTATGTTGTTAGCGCTTGCTGCCTGAACTTGACTATAGTATCTACCAAAACATCGGGTGCCACAGGTTTAGACAGATGCCGATCGAAACCTGCAGCAAAAGCACGATCGCGGTCTTCATCCCTAGCATAAGCCGTCAGAGCTATCGCCCAAAATTTCTCTGCCTTGATGTTCAAAGAGCGCAGTCTTCGTAGCAGCGAATAGCCATCTTCCTCCGGCATTCCGATATCGCTGACCAAAACATCCGGCCCGAACTGCGAAGCCACCTCAAACGCCTCAGCAGCAGACGATGCAGCCCTAACATTGGCCCCGGAATCTGCCAAGACAAACCTCATAAATTCCCGCGAATCAACCTCGTCATCAACCAGCAAAACCTTAACTCCCAGTAAATTACCAGCGCCAGCCAAAACCGGCGAGGAAGCGCCGGCGATCGAATTTACCTGCATCGAAGGGAGACGGAAAGTAAAAGTCGATCCCATATCCAGTCCCGGACTCTGGGCCCAAACCGTGCCGCCGTGGAGTTCCACCAACTGCCGGACGATCGCCAGACCCAGCCCCAAACCGCTATAATTGCGAGTAATCGCAGCATCCGCTTGCCGGAAAGACTCAAACACGTAAGGCAAAAAATTCGCAGCCACCCCAATTCCCGTGTCGGTAACAGCCAGCTCAACCTCCGAATCAACTCGCTTCAGCCGGATGTCAACTCGCCCCCCGGGCGGCGTAAACTTAATCGCATTAGTCAGCAAATTCCAAATCACTTGCTGCAAGCGGCCGGGGTCTCCTGATACCCAAAATTTCGGATTTAACTGAGATTTAGGATTGCCAGAAACCTCGCCGGGTTCGGAAAAGTCAGCAGTCTCCAAGCCCAAATCTACAATTGCAAACCGCAAATCGATCGACTTAGCATCGGCGGCCAGCCGCACCGTATTCACGGCTCCTTCCACCATCGAAATCATATTTACCGTACAAGGATTCAAAGTCAACTTGCCGCGAATAATTCTCGAAATATCCAGCAAATCATCAATCAATTGAGTTTGCAATTTAGCATTTCGCTCGATCGTTTCCAAAGCCCGCCCAGTAGCAGCCGGACTGAAACTGCGCTGCCGCAGCAGTTGCGCCCATCCCAAAATCGCGTTTAAGGGCGATCGCAGCTCGTGAGAAAGAGTTGCCAAAAACTCATCTTTCATGCGGTTTGCCTGCTGAGATTCCTCGTAAAGCCGGGCATTATCGATCGCCCCCGACACTGCCTGAGCCAACTGCATTAAAATACTTTGGTCATCTTCGGCAAACTCCCCCTCGTACTTGTCGGACAACTGAATCAATCCCAGATTTCTGCCGTCCCGAGTCGTCAGCGGTACAGCCAGCCAGCCGCGCATCGGCGGGTGCTTGCCCGCAGCCTTGCCGAACCCCCGCCAGGCCGGGTGAGCCTCTAACTCGCTTTGAGTCATGCGCATCGCCCGTTGATGCTGGCAAACTTCCTGGTAAACGCCCGTACCGTCTGGCTGTTCGCAGTAATCTTGCCACGCGGCGTATTTTTCTGACATGGAAAACTTGCTAATTCCCGCATCCCAGTTAGTGGAAGGGTTGAGGTTGACCGCTACCTGGTGGACTTCGAGAATTTGGCGGGCGCTATCTGCTGCTAACTGAAGTATTTCTGCCACCGACAGCGTGGAGTTGATGGCAACTGATGCGCAGGTTAACTTTTGCAGGCGGCGCAAATACGATTGCTCGCGCGCCAACGCCCCCTCGCGGTCGTATTCTAACTGTTTGCGATCCGTAATGTCGATCGCCACGCCGAAGAGCCGAAAGGGTCTGCCGGAGGCGTCAAAAACCACCCGCCCTTTGTCGTGAAGCCAAATCACTGAGCCGTCGGGTCGCATTTGGCGGTATTCCGACTCGTAAACTCCCGTCCCGCTGAGTGCGGCATCCACATCTGCCAAAAAGGTTTCGCGGTCTTCTGGATGCACCGCATTCTTTTTTTGCTCAAAAGTACCGCAGGTGCTGTCTGGGCCCAAACCAATCTGGGTTGCGGTATTGGAGGAACGGCGGAGTTCCCCCGATGCCACATCCCAGGTAAAAGCGATCGTGTTAGCTGCTTCTAGGGCAAAGCGGAAATTTTCCTCGCTTTCTTGCACCCTGGCTTCCGATAATTTGCGATCGGTAATATCCCAAACCACGCCGCTCGATCGCACCGATTTACCCGTATCATCATCAAAAAACTTGCCCCTACTCGCGATCCAGTGCAAGCTGCCGTCGGGCCAAATGACTCTAAATTCGTATTGGTATTCTATTTTGTTTTCTAAAGCAAAGGCAACAGCCCGGGCGATCGAAGCCTGGTCATCCGGGTGAATGCAGGCAAAAAACGCTTCGTAAGTTCCCGCAAAACTGCCTTTTTCCAACCCCAATAACACTTCGTGTCCCTCAGACCAAACGACCTCGCCATTTAATAAATTCCAATCCCAAGTCCCCATTTTCGAGGCTTCGATCGCCAACCTCAGCCTTTCCTCGGAAATTGCCAACTGCGCCGACGTTTTTGCGTAGTTCTCGCGCAACTGCTGTTTTTTCAAGCTTTCGCCCACGGCCCCGGCCAGCCGCTTGAAGTGCCGCCCTTTGAATACGTAATCGCTCAAACCCGCTTTCATCGCTTCGACTGCCACTTGTTCGCTGCCGCTGTCCGTACACATAATTACCGGACAATTTGGGTAGCGGCTTTGAACTTTTTGGAGAATAGTTAATCCGTCGCTCCAGTGCAGTTGGTAATCGGTAATTACTATGTCAAAACCCCCGGCGGTCAGGGCTTGTTCGAGAGTTTGGATATCAATAACCGACCTAATTTCTAAATCGGTAAAAGTTTTCCTCAGTTCTCGATCTATCATCAGGCGATCGTTCGGGTTGTCGTCGATTAACAGAATAGACAGCATTGGGCTTTTACTTTTTGTATGGGCGCAAACAATCTTTAATCTAAGAATATGTTATTAAGCAATCTCGATAATTTGAGTATTTACTTGGCTAGGTAATTAGACTTGCAAATAAGTTGATTGTATTTGCTTGTATTTTATTATATCTTACCGATTCTAATATCCTCAACCAGCCTTTCAGGGGCGTGCCCCACAAAAAAAATTAATTCAGTTGTTGTAGAAAAGGTCAGAAAGCGTGCTCTGGCGGGAACGGTGCAAGAGATCGGTTAACTATTACTATACTACTTGTTTCTTCTGTATTGTGGTTTGAGGAAGCGGTTTGATTGATTCTTTCAGCTACAGCAGAATATTGCTGTTAAAAAACCTTTTCCCTGCAACCTCATCTTTAAAATCTTGTACTCTGCGTCGTTGCCGAACTTGCTTCTTCAAAAATCGCACTTGCGCAATTTTACCCAGAATCGGGTACCGGTTCCCAGTGTCGATTTCAGCCCGATCGCACCGCCCATCCGATCGACTCCTTTGCGAGCGATCGCCAGCCCAATTCCCGTCCCTGGATACACTTCTTGACCGTGCAAGCGATCGAACAATCCAAAAATCCTATCATGAAATTCTTTTGCAATACCAATGCCATTGTCTTCTACCCAAAGATATATATATTCCTCCTCAGCTTCTGCATAAACTCGCACCTGCGGCTCTATCCCAGGCTGCACGAACTTAATAGCATTGGAGAGCAAGTTAGCCAAGACTTGCACCAGCGTAGGAGGATGTGCCAACACCGCAGGTAGCAGTTCGACAACCGTTATCCGAGCTTGTTTTTGGGCAATTTCAGCCTCTAGTTGCGCGATCGAGCGAGCGACAATTAAATTAAGAGAGATTGCTTTTAGCGGCAAGTTAGCTTTGCTGAGGCGGCTGTACTCTAGCAAATTTTCGATTAAAGTATTCATCAGACTTGCAGCGTCGGTCATCCGATACAAGTAATCCTGTGCGGTAGCATCCAACTCGCTGGCTTTATCTTGGAGCAAAATTTCAGCAAAAAACAAAATTCCCCGCAGAGGAGCGCGCAAGTCGTGAGAAACTGAATAGGTAAACGATTCGAGCTGTGCATTAACTTCTTCTAACTCAGCAGTACGCTCTCTCACCCGATCTTCCAAAGTTTCATTAAATTGGCGCAAAGCAAGTTCAGCCTGCTTGAGTTCCGTAACATCTTCAACCAATCCCTCGATCGTAGTTTCACCTTCTGCGCTGTAGAGATATTGAGTAAACCGAATCCATTTTACTCGACCGTCTGTCAAAGGAAATGTAATTTCGAGATTTTGAGACCGAGACTCTCCTGGATCTAGCGGCTGCAAAAACAATTGCTGGAGATAAATGCCTTGGACATCTGCTAAATTGCTGGCATCAAACAAGCGCAAAAAAGCTTGATTGCTTTCCAAAAGCTTCCCCTCAGAAGTCGCTCGAAAAACTCCGACATTTAAGCGTTCTAGCAGAGAATTAAGTTGACTTTCCAGTCGGGCGACTCGTTTCCATGCGGCAACTCGATCGAGCACTGCGCGAACCGCAACGCAAAGGCGGACGTAGTGCTTCGGCGACTTGATAATGTAGTCGTCCAATCCTGACTTCATCGCCTCTACAGCAATTTCTTCGTTGCCAGTATTCGTAAACATTACAATCGGGCATTCTGGATAACTGGCTTTGATAGTTTTCAGCACATCTAAACCGTTCGTCCAGCGCAGTTGGTAGTCGGTAATTACCAGATGGAATCCCCCTCGATTCAGTGCTTCCCCGAATAATCTATCGTCGGAAATTTCCGTTATTTGCAATTGTGAGAATTGTCGCTCTAACTCGCGTTTGACGAGCAGCCGATCCGTTGGGTTATCGTCAATTACCAGAATGTGTACCACTTTAACTATTGATAATTTGTCTCTCAGATAGAGTGCGGATCGCTCGCTTATAAAAATGTTGCAGGTCGCCCCTTTAAGATGATAGAGGACGGGCTTCCTGACTATAAACTTAATTTCCTCCTTACCACGAAGAGCCTGGTAACGAAAAAACGAGGAAGAAAAACCGGGAAACCGCAACTACAAACCCGAACATTCTCTAGGTTCCGGCAGTTCCGTATAGTTGAGCCAATACTCGTTAAAACTCTGCATCATTTCCAACAAAGAAGCAAACCCGATCGGTTTAACCAAATAAGAATTCACCCCTAAATCGTAAGCTCGCTTGACATCAATTGTTTCCTTAGAAGAAGTAAGCATAACCACCGGCAAGCGTTTTAGTTCCGGCTGCTGCTTCAGCCAAACCAGAACCTCGTGACCGGAGCGCCTGGGCAATTTCAAGTCTAGTAAAATTACCGCAGGTAAAGGATAGCGATCGCGATCGCTGTATTCTCCGTCACCATTTAAATAAAAAACCGCTGCATCTCCATCTCGGACAATTTGCAGCGAAGTATTAGTAAAAATCTCCTTACGAAAAGCCCGCTGCATCAAAAGAATATCAACCGGATTATCTTCCACCAGCAAAATCGTCTGCATTACTTTCATGCCTTCCTCAAATTTATCCAAAATCGACTGCCTTGTCCTAATTGAGATTCCACACCCACTTGACCGCCCATGCGATCGGTTCCTTTTTGTACAATAGCTAATCCTATACCAGTTCCGGGGTAAGACTCGATACCGTGCAGCCGTTCAAAAACCCGAAAAATCCGTTTTTGATGTTCTGGAGCAATACCGATGCCGTTGTCTTCTACCCACAGACGGATGATGGGGACTGACAATTCGCCACTGGTAATCAGTAACTGGGCATGGTCCCATTGTCCCACTCTTTCCCTTTGCAATTCTCCCGCTGTTGGGCTATTTGTATCTCCCTCTTGAGGCAGCTTAATTTCCTCAGCCCAAATATGCAATTGGGGAGGTGCGCCTTCCACAAATTTTATAGCATTTGCCAGCAGATTTGCGATTACTTGAACTAAAGTAACGCGGTGGGCAATTACCGCAGGCAAGGGCGATCGAACACTGATTTGAGCGTGCCTGGATTTAGCGTCGGCTTGTACCATAGCAATTGCCTCGGCGACAGCAGATTCTAACTCTAAAACTTGCAGCGATAAATCACTGCGGCTCAGGCGGCTGTAAGCTAGCAAATCTTGGATCAATGCTTCTAATTGTTGCCCAGAATTGACAATTTGCTGGGCGTATTCTTGACCGAGTTCGTCGAGGAGGTCGCGGTAATCTTCTAATAAAGCTTCAGCCAATCCCTGCATTCCCCGCAGGGGAGCGCGCAAATCGTGAGCGACGGTATAGGCGAAAGCTTCTAATTCTTCGTTAGCTGCTTGAAGTTGATTGGTGCGGAGTTCCACTCGCCGTTCTAACGTAGCGTTGAGCATCCGAATTTCTGCTTCTGCTTGTTTGCGCGCAGTTACGTCAATGGCGGTACTAATGACTAAACTTCTGCCGTCGGAAAGCTTGCCTAAAGGTGCGGAATAAAAATCCCAAATTCGACTTTCGCCGCTGGCTGTGGCAATCATATATTCGCCTTCAGAAATGCGGGCGTTTAATTGGTGCAGCCGATCGATATCTGCTTGCACTACCGATTTGCGGCTGTGGTAAGCTTTTTCTGTCCAATCTTCAATTGTGGGAATTTCTGAATGTTGGTAGCCTGAGAGTTCTGTCCAAGCGCAGTTAATTTGCAAAACTTCTCCGTTTTCAGCGTGCAGCATAATTGGCAGCGGGGCGTTGAGAATGGCGCTGCGGAAACGTTCTTGGGTTAATTCTAAGAAGTGGCGATCGTCTTCTAGCTGTTCTAACAGTTGATTTTGCTTGATTTCGGCATTGTCGCGCAAAGTTCGATCGCGCTTCACCAAATAGTAAACCAACACCATCAACAGGAAATTTACTAAAGTGGCAAGGCTAAAAGTCAGGATTGTCAAATTAGCACTCGCTTGAGATTCTCGGGCGCGCTGGTGCAATAGCTTAGTTTCTTCGGCAGTCATGACCGCTATCTGCTGCCGAATGTCGCCCATGATTTGCTTTCCCCTACCGAATTTTACTCGTCGCAGGGCTGCTTCTAAGTTTTGTTCGCGTCGCAGATTGATGGTTCCTTCAAGTTCGGCTAATTTAGAGTCGATCGCCATTTTCAAGTCGCGAATGCGCTGTTGCTGCCGGTTGTTGTCGGCGGTTAGCTGCTGCAATCCAACTATTTGTTCGTTGACGCGGGCGATCGCGCTGTTGTAAGGTTCTAAATACCGTTCTTCTCCCGTCAGTAAATAACCGCGCTCTCCGGTTTCAGCATCTTTTAAGGTGGAAAGCGTGGCTTCGAGTTCGGTTAAAACTTGGTGAGTGTGGCCCACCCAGCGTTCGTTTTCGAGTAACTTGAGAGTGTTGCGGTAGGAAGTTGCCGCATTGAGAATCAACAGCGCCACGGCCATTCCGATACCTGCGGTGATTTGGCTAGTCAGCGATTGTTTCATGACATACTCGGCACGCGACTCCTGCTTTTTCTTTTATTTTAGCTGGATTAAGAGTACCCGAATTTTTGGCGCGTGCAGGCAGGCGGCCAAAGCCTATAAATTTAAGGATCAAATGTGCGATCGATCTTGTCTTTTGTTTAGCCACGCTCCTCCTCGCATCCCCCTTAAGTCCGAGATGTAAGAAATCGCTTTCTTACATCGCCTGATTCAGGCAGCCACCACACAATCTAGGATGGTTAACAAAGCTTTATTCACCATGTTTTGTTGCATCGATTATGCTGCTTTCACAGTTTCAAATCGCGGCGCAAAGAAAAGAGTCTTTACCTATTGACTTAAGTTGATTTTTGGGGTATATTTTAGATAATGGGAATGGTGATATAAATTAAATTTTTGGCACTATTCCCATTATTAAATAATACATTGTCAAGCCAGCCAAGTCAAGCTTTTTATCCCCAAAAAAACGCTAATTTTTAATATTTTATTAAAAAAATAATTCGTTGAACGCAGGGGAGAAATTCACAGAGGCGATCGCGCGGGTGAATATTATAAGAAATGCAAGCGATCGGGTAAAAGCCGAGAATTAATTGGTTGAAATTAGTTGAATATCAAATCCGGTAACATCGGAATAATACTATGTTTGCGAGCGCGATCGAGCGTCTGGCTCGCAAACATAGCGAGACGATCGCACTGCACTCGAAAAATGATTATTCCGATGCCAGCGGAAACGATATAATTAGGCAACCGCAGCGGCTTTCATCGCCAAAATGCGATCTATGGTATCTTCAACAACCTTATCAGGCGTAGAAGCACCAGAAGTCACGCCTACCACAATTTTACCATCCGGCAGCCAACCTTCAGTTACGACCAAATCTCCCCCCAAAGGCTTGTGTTCGATCCGATTGCCCGGTAAAATGCGCTCCGCACAATCAATGTGATAAGAAGGAATAGTTTTGTCGATCGCAATTTCCTGCAAATGCGTAGTATTAGAAGAATTAAAACCCCCAATCACGAGCATCAAATCCAACTTTTCCTCAACCAAACTCAACATAGCATCTTGCCGTTCCTGAGTCGCATCGCAGATAGTATTAAAACTCTGAAAATGCTCGTTCAAATTCTCAGGCCCAAACTTCCGCATCATCGTTTTCTCAAACAACTTGCCAATATTCTCGGTCTCAGTTTTGAGCATAGTAGTTTGGTTGGCAATTCCCACCATTTCCAAATCCCGATCCGGGTCAAAACCAGCAGAATAAGCCTTACTAAACTTAGCAAGAAACTCAGCCCTATCGCCCCCGTGCAAAATATAATTGCTGACATATTCAGCTTCCTGCAAATTCAGCACAATCAAATACTTATCAGCAAAAGAACTCGTAGCAACAGTTTCCTCATGCTTGTACTGACCGTGAATAATTGAAGTGCAATCTCTCTTTTTGTGCTTTTCAACAGTATTCCAAACCTTAGAAACCCAAGGACAAGTAGTATCAACAATCTTGCAGCCTTTATCATTAAGCAACTGCATTTCTTGCACGCTCGCCCCAAAAGCCGGTAAAATTACCACATCGCCGCTATCGACAACTGAAAAATCTTTCTGCCCCTTCTCAACAGCAATAAAACCAACTTCCATATCCCGCAAATGCTGATTGACAGACGGATTGTGAATAATCTCATTAGTAATCCAAATCCGTTCGGAGGGGAAATGCTGGCGAGTCTCGTAAGCAATAGCTACAGCGCGTTCCACCCCCCAGCAAAACCCAAAAGCCTGAGCCAGCCGGATCGTTACTGCGCCGCGTTCCAGCCTGTAATTATTGTCGCGAATTTGCTGGATCAGACTGCTTTGATAAGCCGTCTGCATCACGCCAGCTACCTCAGCTTCGTGTCCGAAACCCTTGCGGTGGTAGTTTTCAGACTGTTGGAGCGATCGTTTAAAAGCTTTAGTATCCATGCGGTATCGATTTGAAATCTAGGTTAATTACCTTTGATTTTAGAACCATTGGAGAATTCCTATCTCAAATTTGAAAACCCCGTCTGCAACAACGGCAAAACGGGGCTACACAAGTATTTTTGACTTTGACTGCCAATCCTAGCTTCAAACCTTCTGCGGCGCAAAATCCGGCAAAGAAACCCGGTTTCTTAGAAAAATCTGCTTGAGAGCCGATAAATCTACCAAGAAACCGGGTTTCACAGGCTTGAGTGCGTCAGTCTTATGATAGTTTCAAACCTTTTTCGGCGCAAAAGGAGAACTCGATTCCAACGAACTGAAACCGCCGGCAAAATCCTCACCGTAAGCTTCTTCCCCGTGCAGGCCGATATCCAAACCTTGGTCTTCAGCAGATGACGCCACTCGCAGTTCCATAAACTGCCCCAAAATTTTCAGGATCACAAAAGTGCCGACAGCGGCAAACACGTAAGTAGCTAGAACGCCTATAAACTGGGTCACGATTAGCCCCGGATTCCCGGCAAACAGCCCGTCATTTCCGGCAGCGTTAACCGCTTTAGTCGCAAACACGCCAGTCAGAATCGCGCCCACAGTGCCGCCGACGCCGTGAACCGGGAAGGTATCCAAAGAGTCGTCAAATCCCAGCTTAGCCCGGAAACTAACGGCAAAGAAGCAGCAAACGGAAGTGATCGATCCGATCAAAAGCGCCCCGACTGGAAGCACGAATCCAGCCGCAGGTGTGATGCCCACCAATCCCGCTAGGAAACCGCTAGCAATTCCCACTGCTGTGGGTTTGCCTCTGAGCACCCATTCCACAATTGTCCAAGTTAAACCGCCGGCTGCTGTTGAAATCATCGTGGTGACAAAAGCCACTGTTGCTAAAGAACCAGATCCCAAAGCACTACCGCCGTTGAATCCAAACCAGCCGAACCACAGCAGCCCAATTCCCAGCAAGACGTAGGGTACGTTGTGGGGGGTGTGGGGGTTGTTCAAGTGGTCTTTGCGGGGCCCGATTACCCAAGCTGCGACAACCGCAGAAACACCGGAACTGATGTGTACCACTGTCCCGCCGGCAAAGTCCAGAGATCCGATCGCCTGCAGCCAGCCTCTACCCCAAACCCAGTGGGCTAAAGGAGAGTAGATGAAGGTAGACCACAGCAGCACGAACCAAAAATAGGTTTTAAATGTTACCCGTTCGACGATCGCCCCGGAAATCAGTGCGGGAGTGATGATGGCGAACATCATCTGGTACACCATGAAGACTTGGTGGGGTATTGTCGGTGCGTAGCCGATCGGATCTGGTTTGTCCGCCGTGACGTTGTTCAAGAACATCCAGTCGAAGCCGCCGATGAAGGTTTCGATCCCTTGCCCAAAGCCTTCGGACGCTGGAGTGGAAACGTCAAATGCCAAACTGTAGCCCCACAGCGTCCAGGTGACGCCGATCAGTCCCATCATGACTAAGCTCATCATCATGGTGTTGAGGACGTTGCGCGACCGCACCAGTCCCCCGTAGAAAAACGCCAGCCCCGGTGTCATTAGCAATACCAGTGCTGCGGAGACCAACATCCAGGCCGTATCGCCGGTGTCGATCGGATTCGGCGCCACCGCTGCTGCTGGATCGACAGCTTGAGCTAAGGCATTGTCCGTCAGCGGTACGCTTAACAGCCACAGGGCGATGATGCCGATCTTTAAACTTTTTTCGATCACGTTAGTTGTACCTTCTCATACTCAGCAATTTTCAGGGAAGACCGGGCCGATTTTAGATGCGAGAATTTTAGATGCAATAGTGCTTTGGTTTTAAGTCCCTGTTTTAGCGGAACAAATCTTCAATAGATAATTCCCCCATCCTCAACCCCCCGACTTCGTATAGCCGGACTCATCTAAATTCGTCAACCATCAATCCAACGGTCTGTGCTTTTGGATTGCACCATTTGTAGAAACAGTTATTCTGTATCACGTTATACTAAAGAGCTAACGATCGTATTTCTTCATCTATCGGTCGCTACTTGACATAGCCCGTGGCAGCAGAGTATCAGGGGAGGGCTAGTAGAGGATAGGGGGAGTGTTTTGAGTTGGGGAGAGTGGGAGGAGGAGGGGAGGAGAGTTGGGGACAATATGACTTCATCCTCCATCTTTTTAACTGATGAAGGACTAATAACTAATGACTGAGGACTAATGACTAATTTTTCAACTGCATCTGATCGAAGAGTTGCAGGGCCGATCGCCAAACCAGATAACCTTGATCGTTAAGGTGCAAGCCATCTGTGCTGAGTTCGGTTGGCAAATTGCCGTCAGCATCCGCAAACAGCGGGTACAAATCCAGATACAAAACATTTTCAGAACTAGCAATTTCTTTCAGCCGCCGATTTATTGCCCGAATCCGACTGTTAGGAATTGCCAACAGCCGATCGCGATTTTCCCAAGTAGCTTGTTCCCCGCTGTGCGGCAAAATCGACTGCACAACTACTTCTGCTTTGGGGTGAGCCCACCGCAAATCGCGAATAATCTGCCGCTGGTTGTCCAAAATCCCTTCGTCGCTCGCCCCCCGCAACAAATCGTTAATCCCGATCATCACAAACACCGTATCCGGCGCAGTTCGATCGAACAACTGCAACCGCTTCAGCAAACCCACGGAAGTCTCCCCCGAAATCCCTTGATTCAGCCAAATTCGATCGACCGGTAACAGTTTGGTCGGAAACCACATACTCAGAGAATCCCCAGCCAAAACACTCAGTCTTGAGGGTCGATTCTCCGCCGCCGCCTCAGCTTCGCGACCCAACTGCGTCACCCACTGCTGGTAAGTCCATTTATGTCGCGGTCCTGGAACGGGCACGTCTAGCACTGGGTTTGCAGAGGTCACCGATTGGTCAATTTGTTCCTGGGCGCTTTCTGCCGTCACCGCATCATTGGCCTGGAAGCTTTCTGTCAAGTTGTTTCCCCGCAGCAGTAGTTGAGCGACTGTGAGCATCAGTACACCGTTCGTCACCAAAGATAGCAAAGCCCAAACCGGAACAGTTTTCGATCGGCTAACTTCCATCCCTAAGAGGGATTTATGAGTTCTACTTCTGCTACCTCCTCCAAACTTCTCCATAAACTCAAGCTATCTGCAGGCATCACACCGAATAATTTGCACTCATTGCTGCATCAAATTTTACCGCTCAATTAAAGCCTCAATTCTTGTAAGAATCAAGCACTGTGCTGTGTTGGGCAAGGGCGGCGATGCAGAACTTTGCTTTTTCGCACTACTTTACCATAAAAAATCTGGCTACCAAACTTTCTTGCACCGAAATCGGATTTGTCAAAGCCGCAGCACTGCACACAAATATATCTAAAACTGATCGAACTTACTCATTTCTGATGCTAAAATCCAAAAATGAAAAAATTAACTATAACTGAAGCAGCCAAAATTAAAGGTGTGAGCGCTTCCACCTTACGCAGGTGGGAAGCCGAAGGCAAGCTAATACCGGAACGCACGGCTAACGGTCACAGACGGTATGACCTAGCTCATCTTCTCGGCTTAAAACCCAACGGCGCTTTAACCGTTGCTTACGCTCGGGTTAGCAGTCACGACCAAAAAGATGATTTAGACAGACAAAAACAAGTTTTGGAATTGTTTTGTGCATCTCACGGCTGGCAATTCCAAATCATTGATGATGTGGGTTCTGGGGTTAATTACAGTATGCGGGGTTTACAACGTCTAATTCGGGCGATCGCAGACAATCAAGTAGAAAGGTTGGTGTTAACTCACAAAGACAGACTGCTGAGATTTGGTTCTGAACTAATTTTTAATTTGTGCGAACACTTTGGGACAGAGGTAGTGATTATCAATCAAACCGAAGATGCTAGCTGTGAGGAGGATTTAGCTAAAGATGTACTAGAAATAATCACCGTGTTCTCAGCCGGCATTTATGGCAGCAGGAATTCCAAGAATAAGCGCATCATTGAAGAACTTAAAGCAATTGCCGATCAACTCTAACCAATACAACAGCAACGCTCGTCAGTTACAGATTCTCAATTCCCATTTCCCCATTACCAATTACTAATTATCGGCGCAGATCTCAGGCACTCGAAAACTGCTATATGTAGCTATTAAAAGTAAACTAACAATTAAAAATATGCCCGCGTTCGCATTGAAGATTGAAACGCGAGCACAACGATAGACAGCCATAAGTTGGCGGCTATTTCAGATTTTGGTTTTTCTGAATAAAGGGGTGAATTAGCTTATAAATAGCTAATTTAAGACACGAAAGCTGAATAGAGCGATCTCTTCGCACGCTCTACAGTTTGGTAGTCCTCCCCCCAGAACCCCCAGCATAACCGCCGTAGCTGCTCTCACTTCTGTTGTCCAAGCTCGTTTCCTTCACAAACCCGGTGTAAGCTTCCATCCCGTGTTCGCCGATATCCAAACCTTCAGCCTCCTCTGAAGCAGAAACGCGGATACCCAGCAAAGCTTTGAGTGCCATCCAAAAAATCGTACTCAGCAGCACGGTCATCCCGCCTACAGAGATAATGCCGACCAACTGCGCCCAGAGTTGACCGAAACCTCCGCCCACGAGCAATCCGGCTGCCGGGCCTGCGGTATAAAGTCCAGTTGTAGGCCCGTCCGCAAACAGCCCAACCGCCAGAGTTCCCCAGATGCCGCAGACTAAGTGAACTGAAGTTGCCCCTACAGGGTCGTCAATTTTCAAGTTGTCGAAGAAAGTTACTGCGAAAACTACCAGGATACCGGCGATCGTGCCGATAATGGCAGAGTTGGGCACGTTGATCCAAGCGCAGCTAGCTGTTACGCCGACTAAGCCTGCGAGGATGCCGTTGATAATCATGGAAAGGTCGGGTTTGCCCAGGTACAGCCAAGCTGTAATCGTTGCAGCAACTCCCCCGAAGGCGCCGCCGGTGTTGGTGGTGATCGCAATGTGGGCGATCGCATTTGGATCGACTGCCATTGTCGAACCGGGATTGAACCCGAACCAACCCAACCACAGAATCAAACAGCCCAGGGTGGCAATGCTCATATTGTGTCCCGGCATCGCCACAGTATCGCCGTCGCGGTACTTGCCGATCCGCGGCCCCAAAAATGCCGCTCCCATCAAAGCAGCCCAACCGCCTACCGAGTGAACCACTGTCGAACCTGCAAAATCCCAGAAGCCGGCTTTTGCCAGCCAGCCGCCGCCCCAAATCCAGTGTCCGGTAATTGGGTAAGCAATGCCTACTAGCAGCAAGCAGAAAATTAAGAAGTCAATAAATTTAACTCGCTCTGCAACTGCTCCAGAAACGATCGTGGCAGCAGTTCCCGCAAAAACTAATTGGAAAAAGAATTTAGCGTTGAGCGGCACTCCCGTCCAGTTAAGCGAGTCGAAAATGCCTTGATAAGCGTCTCCTGTGGCGGGGCTGTTGTCGGCTACATTCCACAGAAAAAATCCGCCGCTGCTGCCAATAAAACCGTTGCCGTCGCTGAACATTAACGCAAAACCGATCGCCCAAAAGGCGATCGTAGAAAGCGCAAAAACAATCAAGTTTTTGGAGAGCACGTTGACTGCATTTTTTTGGCGGCAAAAACCGGTTTCCAACATACCGAAACCGGCGTTCATAAAGAACACTAGCATCGCAGCAATCATGACCCACATGGTATCCATGCCCACCTTAAGGCTTGCTAATTGTTCCTCGGTGGTTGGCGCGGGAGCTGTTTGGGCTACCGCTGCATATCCCCACACCAAGACGATGACTGCAGCTAAAGGTATGCAGGCTTGCCAGCTTGGACTGAGGCGGGCGATCGTCCTTTGTAATTTCTTGAACCTGTTAACTTTGGTCAAAAAGTTAGCTGCTGGCAAATTTAAAGACTCCCGCCTGACTTGTTTCGACTTTTTCTTTCCGACAGTCATTTTAATCACTTTCACCCTCTTTACGGCTAGTAAGCTCAGCAATATTCGGAAAACTTTCCAATTTTACTACAAAAGTTTATGGATTATTTGTTCATATTGAGATAGTTTTGATAGCCTAGCTGTTCTAGCTGATTTTGTTTTTTCATTACTGATTCGGACAAAGTTTTGCGGTAATCCAGGACTCGCTCTAGCAATTCTGGCTGATGAGCTGCTAGTATCTGAACTGCGAGCAAGCCAGCATTCTTAGCGTTGCCGATCCCCACTGTGGCAACGGGTATCCCGGCTGGCATTTGCACGATCGAGTACAGCGAATCTATGCCTTGCAGGTGGCGGCTCGGTACAGGCACGCCAATTACTGGCAAGGGCGTTAAAGATGCTACCATGCCTGGGAGGTGCGCCGCTCCCCCGGCACCTGCGATAATGACTTTTAAGCCCCGTTGGTGCGCGGTTTGGGCGTATTCCACCATGCGCGAGGGGGTGCGGTGCGCCGAGACGATTGCCACGGAGCAAGCAACGCTGAACTCTTCGCAAACTGCGATCGCTTCAGACATGGTTGGCAAATCCGAATCGCTACCCATGATAATTCCAACTGTTGGTTCATTCATGCAATGCTGAGATGTTAGATTTCAGATTAATGGTAATTTTAAATTATGGCGTTAACTCAAATTTAGATATTTTGTAGCAAAAGTCAGGCTCGAAAGCAATTTGGTTACAAGCCACCATCCAGAAAGCAAAAAGCTCCGCATCCTCATAAGCAGCCTCCAGATTTATCCATCGGAGCCAATCTAAAATCTAAAATCTAAAATCTAAAATCTAAAATCTAAAATCGGATGACTGAAGCCACAACCCCAACTGCCGCCCCCACAGATATTCTCAATGCTCGCCTCCCGGGTTACAAGGATTTGCAGATGCTTGCTGTTGACGAAACGGGCATCATTCAAGAAGTTTGGCCGATGGACGCCGTATTTAAACGGATTTGTCCTCCCGATTTGCAAGTGCTTGATGTAGCAGGCGATTGGCTTTCTCTGGGCGGTGTTGACTTGCAGATTAACGGGGCCCTGGGTTTTGCTTTCCCCGATTTAGAAAGCAAGCAAATTGAAATTTTGCCGAAAATTTGTCAATTTTTGTGGAATCAGGGAGTCGATGCTTTTTTGCCGACTTTGGTAACAACTTCGCTCGATAAATTTCGGCGATCGCTCTCGACGATAGCTGATTATATCCGCACTGTACAAACCGCTGCTCCGGCAATCAATAAAACCAAAACAGCGGAAATTCTCGGTGTTCACCTCGAAGGCCCTTTTCTCAACCCCCAGAAGCGAGGAGCTCACCCAGTTGAGTTTTTACTACCGCTAACTATAGAAAATGTCAAGCAAGTTTTAGGAGATTGTGCCGATATTGTCAAAATAATTACTTTAGCGCCGGAGTTAGACAGCACGGGCGAAGTCATTTCTTATTTGCAAAGTTTGGGAATTGCCGTCAGCCTCGGACACTCCCAAGCGACGGCTGAGCAAGCCCAGCAAGCATTTGCTCGGGGAGCTTCAATGGTAACTCACGCTTTTAATGCGATGCCGAGTTTGCACCACCGAGAACCGGGTTTGTTGGGAGCGGCGATCGTTTCTCCGGGCGTAAAATGCGGTTTAATTGCTGACGGCAAGCACGTTTCTCCGACAATGATTGATTTTTTGCTGCGCGCTGGTAGGTATGAAAAAGGCGTTTTTTTAGTGAGCGATGCTTTGGCTCCTTTGGGTTTGCCTGACGGTGTTTATCCTTGGGATTCCCGACAAATTGAAGTGAGAAAAGGTACGGCTTGGGTCAGATTAGATTACCACTCGCCCCTGGAATCTGCTACTTTGGCAGGCACAACTCTGCCGCTGTTGGCGGGAGTGCAGAATTTGGTGAAATGGGGAATTTGCGACGCCGAAAGTGCGATCGCGCTGGCAACTGAATCTCCGAGAAGTGCGATCGGAGTTTCCGGAATTATTGGCAAATCGGCCACTCAATTGTTGCGCTGGAATTTAAATGCGGCGACAAAGGAATTGGCTTGGCATCGACTCTTTTAACCCGTTAAACCATTTTAGATTTTAGATTAAAGGATTGAAGAATTAAGAATGTGGGAACTGGTATTACGAGATCGATTTTAGATTTTAGATTGGCGGTTTTAATCTAAAATCTAAAATCGCCAATCTAAAATCGATCGATGGTTGCCAGTTGCGCGTTTTCCGAACCGGATTGCTATATAATATCTAACCGTTGGCAATAACTCAGCAGCAGGCAGATCGATGAATTTGGTAGACGACAAGACTATAGTTAGACAGTATTTTAACTCGACGGGATTCGATCGCTGGCAGCGAATTTACGGCGACGGCAAAGTCAATAAAGTTCAGCTAGACATCCGCACCGGGCACCAGAAAACGGTGGATACAGTCATCGAATGGCTGCAAGCTGACGGCAATTTGCCCGGGCTTTCCGTCTGCGATGCCGGCTGCGGTGTGGGATCTCTGAGCATTCCTCTGGCTGAGGCTGGGGCAATTGTTTGCGCTAGCGATATCTCTGAAAAGATGGTAGCAGAAGCCTACGATCGATCGACAGCAGTTCCCGGCAAGCTCTACAACATCTCCTTCGCCGCCCAAGATTTGGAAGCTTTAACCGGCAATTTCCACACAGTAATATGTTTGGACGTGCTGATCCACTATCCTCAAAATAAGGCTGCGGAAATGATCGCTCACCTAAGTTCGATCGCCCAATCGCGACTAATTCTCAGTTTTGCCCCCAAAACCTTAGCACTCACCGCCCTCAAAAAGTTTGGCGAACTTTTCCCCGGCCCGAGCAAAACTACCCGCGCTTACCAGCACCGCGAAGCAGATATTATCAAAATCTTAGAAAGCAACGGCTTTGTTGTTAAAAGAACAGCCATGAATAGCACTAGCTTTTATTATTCTCGCTTGCTGGAAGCTGTACGGAAATAGGTTAAAAATGTGTGCAAAAAAGCTAATTTAGCGTAAACCTAGGGTGCGCAACGCGCACCTTCCCTTCCCAGAGTTGCGCCAGTGAACCTCCATACTCTGCGATTGCTTCGCGGACGCTGGCAATGACAAGTAAGGCACGCACCGCGAACCTTCGATATCAACAATTAGATGTTTTTCCCTCTTCCTTATTTCTTCCCTCTTCCTTCTTCCCTCTTCCTTCTTCCTTCTTCCCTCTTCCTTCTTCCTTCTTCCTTCTTCCTTCTTCCTTCCCTCTTCATTCTTCCCAATTAAATAAATATTATGTCAACGCTAATTTTAATGCGCATTTTTATAGCAGCCGCAGCCGTATTCGGAGGTTTATCCGTTGCAGGGGGTGCTTTCGCCTCCCACGCTTTGAAAAATCAATTGAGCGATCGAGCTTTAGCAATTTTTGAGACCGGCGCCCGCTATCAAATGTACCATGCCCTAGCTCTATTACTCGTCGCTTTACTCTTGAGCCGCGCCCAAGAGTATCAAACCTTTTTTGCAGTGTCTGGATGGGCTTTTATTGCCGGCACTATCATCTTTTCAGGCAGTTTGTACGCCCTGAGTTTAACTGACATCAAATGGCTGGGTGCAATTACGCCGCTGGGGGGAGTTGCTTTTATTGTCGGTTGGGGATGTTTGGCAGTCGCAGCTTTTAGTTTTAAATAGGCAACTGGTAAATTTTGAAGCAATTACCAATTCCCAATTTCCAATTACCTAATTTTCAAACACATCACTCGAAAACATCTCAGTCACAGTACGCAAGTAAGGTACAAATACCGTTAAATCTTCAGCAGGAAGCCGATCGCATATTTCCCAAAACAAAATCAGCAGCATATCCTGCACTAACTCCCAACTTACATGAAGTTTGGGGTACAACATCACGCAAATTGGAAACAATTCTTGCTGTACCGGGCGAATACTACCTTCCAAAACGCACCAGCACAAATAGCTTTGAAAAATCTCGACATCCCGGATACCAGAAATTTTTATCTCTCGATCGGTCAAATACCCGCTGCTGCTGCGGTATCCTTGATGCTGGAAACTAGCGCGCTCGTACACTGCACTAGCAATCTCAGTTTTATGCTGCCACAAATGCTGAACAGCTAATAGAGATCTTGAATTTGGAGACTGATTCGCCGCAGCCTCGTTAATCTCTCCGTAGGGAATGTGCAGGTAGTCGTCTACAATTTTTAAGTAGGGTGCAAATTTCGATCGCTCTGACTCCGAAAGACATCCTAACAAGATTTTGCTAGTGTATTGAAATTCCACCGCCACAAATCCCAGCACTAACGGATCGGTCTGTGAATATTTCCGCCTCACTTGGATAATATCTTTTCCCACCAGCACTGACAAGCGAAAAATAGGTTCTCTCTCCGCGTAAGCGTCTATTGCTTTGCGATATAAGGTGCGAGAGTCTGCCACAATTTCTAAAGGATTAATTAAGCTCGGATCGATCCCGTGCCACTCTATTTGTTCCCCTAAAAGAGCTTCTACTCTATTCCAAGCTATCTCGCTGGCTAATTTCAGGGTATTTGTCAATTTGTCAACTATTTTAGCTCGATTTCCCTCAAAATAGGTTGACTCTGGGCTTGGGGGAATTTGGCGTGGCGCTTGGTTTTCTCGTGCCGCAACTATACTGTAATATTTTTTTGCCCAGCTAACTGCGAAGGAAGAAACGCTGACGCCTTTAGCCTCTGGGAGTTTGTGAGTGTCCGATCCGGTAATATCCCTAGACGCCAGACTGTCGCCCTGTTCAATTTTGTCTGCTGTCGGTAAAGACTTTGAAGATAGTTGGGAAATACCCGTCATGATAAACCTCGTTTTTTTATAAAGTCGCACCCGCTCGATTCCCCTAATTTTTAACAACGTTGTTAACTGCAATCTTCTACATTTGTACGCTGACAGTCATCTACCATTATGCTTAAATATATAAGCCATTTGGCTCTACTGCCTGCATCTTTTACAAGCTGCACGTTAATAACGCTATTTATTGTGCGATGGATCACCCTCACCCTGTGATCGTGACCTTAATTTATTTTGTTGACCTATAAAGAGGGCTACAAATAAATTTAATTGGTCTTAAAACCTGAGAATTAAAGTCAAGTCTGCCTCAAAAAAACTGTTGCTTGAAATACTTTATCTTTGTTTAGGATAGCTTAGGTCGATCGCCCTAATTTCTTAAAGAAGCTAGCTTACAGCACGATCGAGCGGTGACTTTGGTTAATTTATTTCCCTACCTGAATTACAAATGTATTTTGAGTCAGGCGATTGTTAGGAAACCCTAACACATTAAACAGTCAGCTTTTCTAAATAAAAAATTAAATTTGAGATGATAATCAGATTTGTGTGCATTTCGTTAATGCCATTGCCAGCGCGGTTTTTTGCGATCAGTTTTTTAGATTCTGCGATCGCCCGCAATGGATCGCCCTCCATTCGATCGGCAAACTACCTTTCAAAAACGGAATTAGCGAGTGCCTCGCCCCATCGCTCCCACATTTTGCCCTCTGACTGGTTCGATCCCTTTGCCACAGGCGGAAGCCTGCCCTACAACGATAGGATTAGGTTGATGAGACCCCACGGGCGCTCGCTACTCAAAAACACCACGGCCACTAGCTCTTTAAGGCTATGCCTTCGGGTAGGATTAGTAGGACGAGAGGAAGTGGATAAAATGAGCGCTAGCAGCAATTCAACAGAAATTAAGTTCGGAACCGATGGGTGGCGGGGACTGATTGCCCATGACTTTACTTTTGCCAACGTGCGAAAAGTCACCCGGGCGATCGCCAGTTACCTAGAAACCGCTTACACCAAAGACCGCCCAGTTCTAGTCTCCTACGATACCCGCTTTCTGGCAGACGAGTTCGCCCGCACCGCAGCGGAAGTATTGGCAGATTTGGGATGGACGGTGAAAGTAGTCGATCGAGATTGCCCCACACCAGTCATTGCTTACAGCGCCAAGCATCTAAACTCCGCAGGAGCCCTGATGTTCACGGCTTCGCACAATCCCGCACCTTACTGCGGCATCAAATACATCCCCGACTACGCGGGCCCGGCAACCCCGGAAATTACTGATACAATTGTGGCCAATATTGCTGGTGCTTCTGATGCCCCAGCCAAAGGCAGCCACAACGATAAAATCTCCAGTTTTGACCCGAAACCCGAATATCTCAAGTTTCTTTATACTTTGATCGATGTGGAGCGGATTCGCTCTGCTAAGTTGAAGGTAAAGTACGACGCTCTCTACTCGACTTCTCGCGGCTACCTCGACGGCGTTTTGGAACACTGCGGCTGCGATGTCGAAAGTTTTCACACCTACCGCGACGTGCTGTTTGGCGGCGGAATGCCCGAGCCCAAGGGCGAACAGTTAGTCGAGTTGGTGGAAGCTGTTAAGAAGGATTCGGCCGATTTGGGTTTGGCTACCGATGGCGACAGCGATCGTTTTGGTATTGTTGACGAGTTGGGAAATGTCTTGACTCCAAATACCGTGCTGTTGCTGCTGGCGCGTCACTTAGTTAAGAATAAAGGCTTGACTGGGGCGATCGTCCGTACCGTCGCAACTACCCACTTGCTAGACAATTTGGCCGCCAAGTACGGTTTAACAATCTACGAAACCGCAGTCGGCTTTAAATACATCGGCGAAAAAATGCGGGAAACAGCGGTGCTCATCGGTGGCGAAGAATCTGGCGGTTTGAGCGTTTTGGGTCACATTCCCGAAAAAGACGGGATTTTGGCTGATATGCTAGTTGCCGAGGCGATCGCCTATGAAGGAAAACCGCTTTCTCAGCTAGTCGAAGAAGCCATTAAAGAAGCCGACGGCCCCCTGTACAACAAACGCTTGGACTTGCACCTAGATGACGCCCACAAAGCAGCCGTTTTGGAATCTTTTACCAAGAATCCCCCCACAGAAGTAGCAGGTATTGGTGTTAAGGAAATCGGCCGCAAAGACGGGATTAAACTTTATCTGGAAGACGGCGGCTGGGTACTGCTGCGCCCTTCGGGAACTGAACCCTTAATGCGCGTTTACATGGAAACAAATTCTGTGGAAAAAGAAACCCAAGTTGCCCAATACATGGAAAAGGTAATTTCCCAGCTAGAACCTGTTTAAATTTCTACCTATTCCAACCCGGGGTTTTTCTCCTACCGCTTGAGATTGTAAGGTGCGCAATGCGCACCTTACATATTTTTTATAAATCTTATAAAGCCTCTGAACATTCATCATCAATAATGCTGGGCCAGTTATATATTTGCAATACACTTGGATTTGTGTAAGTTTGGTATGTGTAAATTTATTTATGTTTGTTTGACTTTTAGTTGATAAAAAATACTCAATCTTTTCCGCATCTACTTGACTTTTTCCTAATCTTATTGTATGCTTTTATCTAGTGGGCTGTTTGCAAAACTAAAATTTTTACACAGATTTAGATTATAAAACAAGTATATAAGTTAAATTATTAGCCTGTAAACCCGTTTATGAAAACAATTCCTCTGCTCGCCATTAGTTTTTTAGTAGCAATTTTAGCAAGCGCGATCGGCATTATCTCTGTGCAGAACGCCGCCCCAGTATCCTTAAACTTTATCTTTTTTAAATCGATACAAATGCCAGTAGGAATAGTATTGGCAATCAGCATGAGTGCAGGACTGATCGGAGGTGCGCTACTGCAACCGCTGTGGAACCTTTCAGATTCCCAAAACTCGCGTCCTAAATTTCAGGCAAATCCAGAAGAATCCGACACCGTACAATATTAAGTAGATTTGATCCCTTCGAGGGAATATACCTGACCGTCAATCAGCAACCGAGTAATTCCCTTAGCTAGCAAATAAGGCGCCGCTTTTTGCAGCATACTGCTGTCAGGAATCTTGAAAACCCTTTGATTGCGAGTAGCAAATCGGCGGGCCACTCGGTGATTGTCAAACACTGCCAGGGTTTTCTCGCGAATCTCCGCTGCCGGAATTTGACCCAGTTCGCCAAAAGCTTTTAGAGGTCTGGTGATTAACTCCGCTGCCCGATCGACCACCAAATAACAAATTTTGGGAAGAGATGCTTCGCTTAAAGGCAAAACTTGAATCAGCCCTGTAGCCCGAAGCTCGATCGACTCGCCCGACGATCTTGAACCCAGCAGACTGCCTTCAAACAGAGAGTCTTCATCATCTAAATCTTCGTCGAAGTCATCATCTAAATCATCTTCATCCTCCTCCTCATCTTCCTCAAAATCGCTAAAATCTTCACCTGCCAGCAGCCCTTCTGCTGGCAGCATTGCCTTTAATTCACCAGTCACAACAGCGCGGTGGCTTTGATCGCCAAGATTGGCTGCCTGGGCATCTGGCAAATCAGAAACATCCAAATCAGACTCTAAATTTCCTCGAAATTCGAGTTCTGCAACTGGTTCAGGGGCAGATCCCGAACGCTTTCGGATCGTCGGTCTCGAATTTGAGGCTGACTGCGGGACTGGGACTGACTCCGACAGGGGGACACCTACAGGATCGGTTTCGCGATCGGCCGACGACTCAGTAGTAGCCTCTGTCGGTTCAGAAACATTTGTGCGATCGGACAAACGCTTTTGTTTTTGCTGAACGAGAAATTCGTATTCCGGCTCCGACAAAGCCCCCTGAATGATGCGCCTCACAGTCGAACTGCTCACTCCGTAGCGCTTTGCCAGAGTGATAGTATTCTCGTTTGACTGTCGGTACAGCCTGATGAGTTCCCGTTTGTCTGAATCGGAGAGTTTTGTAGGCGTCATGCCAAGTTTTCCAGCAAAAAGACGTGAAAAGACGCAGGCTAGCAGTCAGCGAACTGTGATTTTTCATCTTCGATTTCAAGATCGGAGATGCCGACAAGGGCAAAAAAGCTTTCGCGTCTCCATCGCTTGCCAAAGCAACTCGAATCTCAAATCGCTACGCTGCGCGACGACTGCGCCTGTTCTGGCGAGAACGGGTTGAGATGTCATGTTCCAAGATAGCTCCAATCCCGAACAGGATGCCGCTGAAAACAAAAAAGACTTCCAGCAAACTGCCACTTTGATAAGCACCCTCAGCCTGAGTATCGCGCCATTTAAAGTACATATCTGCGATGTAAAGCGAAAAAGTTGCAGCCGCAATCATCCTCCAAGATTGGGAAAAACGTCCTCCCCAAAACGCCAGCAGCAGTGCAGTAGCAATAATCAGCAGAAAAACGTCCCCGACGATGTAAAACAAATTGATTGCATTTTTGTGAGGCGACAGTTGCTTGTCAAGTGCCATCACCCATGCGGGAGCTTTGGTTTCTGCTGCTGCTTCTTCTTCTTCTGCGGATGCTGATTCAGCATCAGTCGCTGCTGCTCCTTTTGCTTGTAACTTGGACGAATTGTCCAAAGCAGGCGCTCTTCCTGTGGCCGCGGTTGCTGGTGCAGATTCTGTCGCTACTTCCTGAGTGGCTGGGGGAGCCATTCCTAGCTGTGCCCTCCAAGAGTCAGGTGCAGCAACCCAGATAGCTACAGCAATCCCGAAGGCTGCAATTCCCGCTAACAAACCCCACTGCCAAATTTCTAGATTCAGGCGCTTGGAAGTCACAGCTAGAACCATGCCCCCGATCAGTACCACATAGCTGCCCAGATAAAACGCATCTGCTGGAGACACGTCCGGGTCTAACTCGAAATAGAGTTCCCAAATCCCGAACAGCACGTTGGCGATGAAATAGAACAGCATCCCCAGACCAATGCCCAGCCAGACGTTGCGCCCGCTGACCATGTGCGGGCTTTGCCAGTTTCTAAAACAGACTAAAGTAGCTCCTAAGAATGCTCCGCATTCAAAAATATAAGTGCCGATCGAGTACCAAAGAGGTAAACCCTCTTCTGCTGAGAAGGGGACGCTGAACAGCAAAAAGAACAGCAGCGCCATTACAGCCCAGACAATGCCCGCAATTACTAGGGTCTGAGCTGACAGTAAAGATGAAGATGTAGATGACTTTTCTGAAGTGCTACTCATAGGGATTCCACGAGACATAACTAGCGGTTGAACGCACCCCATCTCAATCTTTGATTGTAGATGAGGATTCTTTCGCAACAGAACCTTTGTCTGACGCTCCCGGAAAAACTGGCGTCCTCAGTGTGTCCTTGGGACTTTTGCCCTCCTACACTCTAGAAAGACTAAGCAAGAATAATATCTATTTACTAATTCAAGGAATTAGTCGTTAGTCGATCTTTTGCCCGGAAATAAATGATAGAAATACGGTATATGTCTCAACCATTAAGGCTTTTACAGTACCAAATCTATCTCAGAAATTATACCCTCAAATGTTGCTGTATCTGTTTTTTTACTTCCGCACTCCCCGACTCCTATCAATGATTATGGGTGGGGGAGTGCGAGCGAGCGAAATTTAGTTAAATTGCCAGACATTAACTGGCTTCCAAAACGACTCAACAATTTGGTTGCTTAATACAAGTTGGTAATCCAACCTGTATATCGCGTACCCACTACAGTGCAATTATCTGGGCCCAATTGTCTGAGCAATTGTCAAAGATCTTTTATGCTGCGATCCACAACTTGTTGAGGGCTGATTGTTTCAGCCAATCTATAAACTGAGTGCGATCCGCTGCTGGCATATCTTGCAGCACATCGCTCACTCCCTCAGCGAAGCCCGTATCGCCAAAGTATGATTTACCCAAACGGTGGAGTTCTTGCAATAAGGTCTTGAGATGCTGCTCTTGCCAAGGGGGCGCCTTGTGATTTTGCAATGGACTAACGGTTAGCCAATTTTTGATCGCATCAGCGGAGTCTGCCTGGGGGAAGTTTCCCTGCTGAAATACCTTGGCGATATCTTTCTGAAACGATGCGGCTTGCCTTGCACCTAAGAGGTCTTCTACATCGAAGTAAACAGCTTGGAGGAGCAGCAGACAACCCTGCGCGAACAGCGGTGCTTTGGCTGCTGCTTCATTACCTGCCGGTTCTTCACCGGCAAGCTGATCTAAACGGACTTTTCCCCAGACGCTATATCGATCCGGCTCTTCTAGCAGAACACAGGCTTTGCCTCGGTTGTCGGTTAAGTCCCGCCACAAGGCTCTGGCGTCTTCTGCTTGCTTGCCGTTGAAGGCGCTGATTAGGCGAAAAGTCTGCCCCTGATAATTGAGAATGGGAATTTGTTGATCCCGTTTTGGGTGTTGAAAATTGGTTATTTCAACATCCTGCCGTTTCAGAATAAACATGACACTGCGATTTGACTCCTGTCATGGCCGAGGTGCTGTGCTTTTGACACTCCCCATGCCTAAAGGCGAGGGGATTCTTGATTCCGCGAGTCCACTTAAATTAGCAGGATTGCTCCCGATCACCCAGAGATGGTGCTCTCCTCAAGCGTTCCGATACTTTTTTGCTAACCAATGCTAACAAGTATCTAAGCTGAGATTGTCTCTCAGCCTTGGGGTATCAATCAATGCACGAATGAAAATCGCCCGCCCACAATTTACAACTGCTGTACTGGCAACGCTTGATTTTCGCGCTCGTGCCGAGCGGTCGATTGACTCTTTTGCTTTAATGCCGTACAGGAAGCTTATATACAGGCTCCATAGCATCAAGGATTTTCACCTGAGTCTTTCAATCCTAGTTCTACCACATTTTTATCAAATATCAAGTCGAGCACAATGTTAGGAAACATAACTAAATATCAGCAAATTAGTCATTATGGCTCAACTCATGCCTAAAATCAGGGGACGATCTCTGGTTTTTCGCTAATGCGGTCAGCGTTTTAGGCTTTACCACTATCGGATGTTAACATAACAGATCTACATCTCCGAAAAAGCACCTGTGACTCTTATCATGTCTGAACCCGGTCTTATTTTCTGGAGATATCCGATCGACAAAATATTTGGGTTTTAACTCGACCTCTAAATACCTGACATTAGTTCACGCCGTACCTAGTTTTGATTGTAAATTTACAATTGTGCAGTTTGCAGGTGAGCCGCTTCAGCTTTTGTCCGATACACTCTTGGACGCACAAGCACTCTCATCACCTTGGTTTTTTTCCCGATCCCTGGCGCTCCACCCCGTATTTTCGTACATCAAACCGGTTTATGCGAAAGTCATAACATTATTTACTTGCTCGATCGCACACTGCACCGATACAATAATCTTGTTAGCAATTTTTGAGTTGGGTGCGTAACTCAGTTGGATAGAGTAGCTGCCTTCTAAGCAGCGAGCCGCAGGTTCAAGTCCTGCCGTACCCGTTAATAAAACCTAATAACATCAATGCTTTGAGCCGTTCTTTACCGAAAAGGAGAGAGCGGCTCAAACCTTATTTGTTGTGCGTTTGTTGTGCAATTGTTGTGCAAGACAAATGCACAACAATTGCCTGTCTGAGACAGGTGGTATCCCGGCATCCTGTCGGTAGACACGGGTTAACTCTCTGAGCCTAATATTTCCAAGAACGTCTCCACGTCAGCCAAGTCCGCCCTCGACTTTTTACGCCGCGCTTTTAACTGGTTGAGCAAGTCGGCCGGCTCTGGGAATTCTGCGACGGTCGAAACCGAGTTTCTAATTTCCTCCCGATCGCCCCGCACTTCCTTGAGTTCTTGCTCCAGCATCTGCACCTTCAGTCCTAAATCGCCGTTGCGCTTGTGTAACTGATTCAGTTCTGCATCCCATTCTGCAAGCTGCTTGTTGGCTGCTTTCAATTCCTGCCTGAGTGATTCATCGTTGCCGTCACTCAGGCACTCAATTTTCCCAGCCGTTCCTCAATGACGGCCATCCGCTCCATCACGGGGTCAAGGCGATCGGCTACAGCCTTGTCTACAGTTTCTGCCACAGTTGTAGACAAATCTGTAGACACGACGCTGTTATTGTTTTGTGTAGACAAATCTGTAGACATTGTAGACGTGCCTGAGACTTCCCTGAGAATGCGCTGTGCAGCTTGACTAACCGACTCCCCCTCTAGTCTTTGAGCTTCTATCCAGTTCAAGAAATGACCGGAAGCCCTGAACGATACGACTTGACTTTGACTCATTGTAGACACCTGTATACAGCATTTGTCTACAATAACCGACAACTGTCTACACTGTCAACATATTGTAGACAAAATTTGTAGACATAAAAATCCCCCCAATTAAGGGGGATGGGATTCAGCCATCAGTCATCAGTGGTCAGTCGGCGACTTCCAAGTCTTTAGGGTCAAGCCATGTGGTAAAACTTCCGTCGGGCTTTACGCAAGTAATCTGCCTGTACTTGTCGATCGCATCCACCACCAACTCTAGACCCGCTAACTGTTCGGCGTACTTTGTACCGACGTAACGGACTCGGAGTCCTTTCTCAGCCTTTACAGTTTTGGGCGGTGTAGTACGTTGTGAACTTGGGGGTTGAGAAGTTTCTAGGCAAGTGTTAAAAACGTCCCCAGTGTCCCCAGTAAGGCTTAAACCATTACTCTGTAAAGATTTAAGGGTGGGGACGTTAGTGTCCCCAGTACGTCCCCAGTTGTCCCCAGTTGTCTCTAATGAATCAGGCAAAACAGTATTTAATGGGGACGATGGGGACACAGTGGGGACGGCTGTGTCCCCACCTGTAACCGTTACTGTGTTTGCTTTCCAGCCTACTGGGGACACTGAGGACGTTTCTGTGAGAGAAAACAAAATATTTTGCCCTTTGGTTGTAATCTCTCCGTACTTCATCTCCACTAATTCATCCAACCACTCTCGTATTTTTTGCGAACTGGGCCGATACTTTGCGTTAAAGGACTTACTAATCTCTCGCCCCGATACAGTTCCGCCTCTGTCCTTTGTTAACTCCATGATTTTGACCAAATTGCTTTCGAGAGCGTTAGGGCTGCAAACCTCAAGATTGATGCTCAAAGCTTGCTGCGTCGTATATTCCACCCACTTGATGGCGGCTGCTACTTGGGCAACAGGAATTCTTTTGGAAGGCTCAATCCCTAAATGAGCAGCATGGATGCAGTGCAATATCGTAGCGACACGGCCGACCTTCTCAGCAGCCTTACCAAGCATTGCCCGCATTCCTTGCTTGGGATGTTCAAACTTCAATCGCTGGCAGTGGTTGTAGTAGTCAACGAATAACTTTTTAGCGTCCTCTTCCAAGTCAAACTGCATCACCGGGTTAGCGTCCATCCTTTCGTAGAGCGCTTGCAACATCGGATTTATGTCTATTGAAGGCAAGCCCAAGGTTATCTGAGTTAGCGCCGGGGGTTGCTGTACGAAGTCGAATCGAGCAAAGGTTCCGTTACTGTCATTGCCATCCCCCAGAAAAGGTTCCAAAACCTTGGGTTGAATATTGCCATAGATAGAAAGCGATACTGCCCCCACATTGACCGTAGTGCCAGCAGCTCGAGCTATTACCGCACCGTTCCCGCTCCAGGCTTCAAGTAAGTCCTCTTTGTCGCTTCCTTTACCTCCCCGGTACTGGTTAGCTGAATTGAAAAATCCTGCGAGTTCGTCACAAAGCCAAAGTATTCCTTGGATAGGATTTCGACCGACCATGCCAGCTATCCCCTCCCAAGTTGCCTTTGTTATGTAGACAATCTTTTCTACAGGTGGCTCGGGCATGGGGCCCTTGTCTTTGTCGTTGCTACTTTTCCAACTGTCGAGTTCTTCTGCGTGGGCTTTTTTCTCGGCATCAAACCTCTCTTGACACTTTGCCCGCATAGCCGCTAACGGGTCTGAAATCATGGCATTCAATACTGGGGTTTTCATTTGAGAACTCTCGGCAATCAGCGCCCCGAAGTAGCCGAAAGTGCGACAGCGGTATCGATTCCATTCCTCTACCAGCATGGTGCTGCTGCCATTCTTCAGGAATCTTAAACTCCCACAAATCAGCGCTAGCGCGTAGCACTCAGGCTTAAGATTCATCCGCTTTGCCACTATCTCGATCGGAGCGGCCAAAGATTCTGGGAAAATCTCGGAAAGCTTAACGCTCGCAGCTTTTGACGCGAGTAATTGTTCTACTCCAATCCTCGTATCTTCCTTCTGAGCTTCTTGCTCTAGCTCCTCTTCCAGCTCTGAGTACAGCGAGCGAATTTCTTGTGGTTGCCTCCCGTATTTTTGAGAAAGAGTTGTGATCGCAACCGTCAGGTCGGAACGTTTGAGATTTTTCTCCAGCAGTTGATGGACTTCGGTTTTGAGCTCTGAAAGTTCGCGAGCTTCAAATTTTGGATGACTTACAACTTTTTGTGCCTGCCGGGGAACCTCAAAGACTTTCTTCTCTCCGATCGCCGCTCTGATATCCTCAGCCGTTATTTGGTGTTGTTCAATCCAGTCAGCAATATCTAACCCTTTACTCTTTGGCAAATTTTCCCAAGCTTTGGAGTTTGGGTATGGGTACAGCCAGAGCGCGTCGGGGAATTGTTGATGAAATAGTTCAGCGTGTTTGATTCCCGGTTCGTCACGGTCGGGAACAATCACAACCTTTGCACCCTGTAAATCGCTTGTGTCAGAGCTTCGCCATTTTCCAGAGCCACCGATATTGCAGGTAGCGGCAAAACCTAGCGCCCGCAATCTGTCCACATTATCTTCACCCTCAGCAATGAAAATAAGCTCATTATTTGCGATCGCCTTTCTAACTTCGGCGTAGCAATAAACAGGGATACTTTCACGCGCTATTCCCTCAGTGCCTCCTATCCAGCCAATTTGCCGAGAACTCTTACACTTACCCCAGCTCTGCTGGCTCCAATCAGCATCACCCTTACCATTCTTGCCACCTTTCCCGTCATCGAATCGTGTAACGCGGATAAGTGGGGAACCGTCTCGGGCGGGATATTCCCAGTGGCGAGTCTGGCGGGGACGGATTGCTTTTTTTTCTTGCGGGCGGGCGTAAAAAACGTGGCCGTCTTTGTCTGCTTTCGAGGTTGCTTCCCAGCCGACAGCGGGCGGTTGTTCACGGCTGCAGACTGAAAGCTCGCCGATAAAGTAGCACCAGTCAGGCTTGCCACAGTGCGGACAAGGATTGGATTTGGTTACACGGACAAGATTTCCACGAGTGCTTGAAGTTTGCTCGTTGTTGGGAGTAGAATTGTCGTACATGGAATTTAGCTCGCCCTACGCGAGTTTGAGCAAAAGCCGTTCTTCTTCGTCGCCAAAACAGAGAGAGAGCGGTTTTTTGCGTTGTGTATAGTTTTAAGCCATTGGGTTAAATATAGGCGACTGGCTCTAGTCGCCTACCCCGATTGCAGCTAGAGGGTTAGGAGACTAAAGCGGGTAGACAAGGAGGGCGATTGCTATCAACGGCTTCGGCTCCCACTCTTGTCATATGCGCCTCCTTACTCCCCCACATCAAGCCGTAGATCAGGGAATCACTTCGGAAAAGAGCGCGTAACACGATTCTACAACACTCTCTCTGATTGCAATCCGATGAAAAAGTAGCTGCGAGAATGACCGACAACCCTATAGGGTTCCCCAAAACCATGCGTGCGATCTGCCTGTAGTTTGCGAGCTGTTACTATCCTGCGATCGAAGTGCAGAAAAGTAGCATTAGGGCTACCCGTCAAACCCTATAGGGTTGCACAAGTCCACGCTCTTTTTCTACGTCACCTATCTGCTTTTTTATTTTGGTTATACCGGGTATTACTCGCTCCGGTAGGTCGCGGCCGGGAGGCAGACCACAAGCCACCAGCCCCTCCCGGCCCACGTCAAACGCTAGGGTGTAAAACTAGCTAACCAATCTCAAGTCGCACTCCCTGCTCGGTTCCCCGTCATAGCAGGGGTAGCAAGAAGAAGCGCCGATGGTGCTGTGCGACCAGCAGACAAAATATACCCAGGTCTTAGCATCTAAACCCGATTCACGTTCTGGCAGCCATCGCATACCTAAAATCTCACCAAAATCAGTAGCAACTTCGGGGGCACCGTCAGCTTGGTCATCTTCGTCATACTCCCAGTCACTCGCTATCAAGTCACCAATATTGAACTTGGGCAGCGGATATTTTTTGGGAGCTTCAGAATCAGTCGATCGCTTCACCGCTGCCGTTGTCACAGCAGTTGCAAAAAGTTTTCCCAGCATACTGCGACGCGAAAATGCGGAAGTTTGCAAGTCTGCACTAGACAAGCGTCCTGAAAATGACATAATAATTTAGCTCCAAACGTTGGGAAATAACGATTTGGGGAAGCCGTGGTTAATCTGGTGTTACAAGCACCGGGTTACCGCGCATCAATCTTCCTTGTCTCTACGTTGCAGGTTTTTGGCTACTGTGTCAAGGGGTGAATTGTAAAGTTTTAGGCAGAATTTCAGGACAAATAATATTAACAAAAACGGCAAATATAGCAGCTAACAAATCATTATTAACTACTATATTTTTCTGGTTTAGTGGTAGCTTTAGATTTCTGGAACCTGTAAATTGTGCCTGCTGCCCGCGTAGTGTTTGTAAATAATCTCTGGGCTATTACCTACCCACTGCGCTATATCTTTTGCATCAATCCCTTTGTCCAGGCAAAGAGTGATAAAGGTATGGCGAGTCTGGTAAGGGACGCGATACTCAAGCTCTAAACCTTGTAAAATCTTCTTCCAAACTCTCTTACGAAAATTATCCTGAACAATGAAGCCGCCTTCGGCAGCGGGAAAAACCAAACTATCAGAATTACGGCTTAATGGTTTGATGTCCTCAAGTATTTGGTGCAGTTGACCGTTAATCTTAAACCTGCGAAATGATTGCGTTTTCAACCCTTCTTTGCGAATTCGTCCTCCCGGTGACTGAACTACAGCTTCTCGAAAAAGGACAGTCTGCTTATTGATGTCAACGTTTTTCCACTGCAAGCCGATCGCCTCGCTGGGGCGGCATCCTGTGTAAAAAAGGAACTGCACGTAAGCTGCATAGTTACTGTGCAGATGATTCCTTGACGTGAAAGGATGGCAAAACCGATTCGTTTTGAATGCTTCAATGATTGAGTCTCGCTCGGTTGCGGTAAAAGGTTCTATCTCCCTGTCCCCGGTGTCAGTTTTTTTAGAGCGAGGAAGTTTTATCTCTGAAGCCATGTGGGCAAAAGGGTTAACGTCAATCAGCTTGCTGTTTTTTGCCCAGTCATAACAGGTAGAGAGTTGAGAGATTAATCGCTTCGCCGAATCGACTGTCAAATGTGCCATCGCCCAATCACGAACCGCGACTGCATCCATTTCCGGCAAATTAGAAAGTTTCGCCAAATGATTTCTGGTCGCTTGTAATTGGTGAGCCAGGTAAGACGGGCTAACTGACGCTTTTTTGAAATCGATGTATTTGTCCCAAGTCCCCAACAAATTAAGTGGTTGACAGCTTACTGACTGGCTGACTTTGTTAAGACCTGCTAAGGCTGCAACCAGTAGCTTTTGCTGTTCGTTAATGGTTTGAGCTTGGATTTTGGCTAGCTCTATCATTTGGGCTATGTCGTGCTGAACATCTGTCATCATTTCCGACCTCCAGTAGCAATACTGCTAGCGTCGGAAATGATTAAGAGTTGCGACTGCCCTTGGGAGGGTCGCACCAAAATTGGCATAATAATTTAGCTCCAAACGTTGGGAAATAACGATTTGGGGAAGCCGTGGTTAATCTGGTGTTACAAGCACCGGGTTACCGCGCATCAATCTTCCTCACCATTTACGATCGCAGCTTTGCTCAAACCTGTCAAGAGAAGTGGAAGTGAAAGTTACTTCGTCTACTACTTCCTGGGAGGAAGTGCTGGAAGTGCCATCGGAAGTGGTAGAAGTACGCAATATCAATACTTCCGCTACCACTTCCTCACTTCCAAGGAACGCACGATCGCAAACTTTAACTGAAATTTCCACGGTTCCGCTGGAAGTAAGAAGCACTTCTGGAAGTGGTTTACTGAGAGCCGAACCGCCTAAACCAGACGCTGAACCGCTGAACCGTTCTGCTACAGCCTAAACTAGAATCAACATATTAACAACATCAAAGCGGGCGTAAATGCTCCAAAATTTTGTTGTCTAAATAGTGGGAATTAATAATACTTTCCAACGTATCACACCAGCGAGCAATTACCGCAGATGGGATACCTTGCGCTAATTGTTCGCTAATAAAAGTATCGCGACAAGAATATGGGGTAGTAAGCTTGTAACCAGGTTCCCGCGTCTTGTCAGTGATAGGTACAACTATCTTGTGCCAAGCTCTTTGAGAAAAATTGCTGTAGTTGATTGCCTCCCCAGTTGGAGAAGAGAAAACCAATTCTTTAGAATCAAACTGTTTTGGCTTAATTGACACCAAAAATTCTTTCAACTCATTATTGCAAGGGAATTTTCGGTGTTTATTATTTTTACTGCCCTTACTCTCAACAGCTTTCCCCTCAATGAACTGAATACTGCCGTTGAACAAAACGTAAGAACAGTCTGGTGAGATATTCCCCCAAGTCAAACCAATAGCTTCGCTAGGACGGCAACCCGTTAAAAACCAAAACTTTACCAATGGGTAGTATGTGTGGTAGCAGTGTCCGGGCTTATTTTTGTGAGACTCAAAAGCTTGTAGCACCAGCGTCTTTTCTTCAGTGACAAAACCATTAGGGGCGGGGTCGTTTTGCCAGTTGTACTTAGGCAAATCATTAGCCATATCTTTGTAGGGACTAACAGGCAAAGTAATCAACCTGTGCTTGATACCCCAATTAACAGCAGCATTTAAGTGGGTGAGAATGCGCTTAGTCATGTCCCCCGTTGTTGTCCCTAAAAGAACTTCGCGAACTTCTAGCGCTTGCAGAATATCCGAAGGACACTTGGCTATGTGTCGCCCCAACGTAGTCTGCAAGTAGTGCAAAGACTTTGGCTTGAGCGTGTTCTGCTTGTAGTTTAAATATTTGTCCCACAAATCTTGCAGTGTCAGACCTGGTGTCCCAAATTTAGCCTGTACCAGATTGCTGTGTTTGTGGGGTTGGACAGGCTTGTATTTGCTTAAATCATTTGGGTCAAACGTCCCTGTGAGGATGTCAAGCTCAATCTGCTTAGCCTTGCATTCTGCGATCGCCCGGTTTTCCAAAGTGTCCGCCAGACCGATATACAGAAACGTATTTTTGCCGGAATAAAGCTCGCGGGGCAAATGAAGACGTAGCATACCTCGGCTTGCCATCACTCCTACAGTCCCCTTTCTCCGACGCTGAGATTGGTTTATTTGCACGATTGCGCCCTCAACTCTACAGGCCTACAATATCAAAATGTTGTGCATTTGTTGTGCATTTGTTGTGCATCTTGGTTTGGTTTGGCGTGACTAAAGGTTGAAAGACTTACGCACAGGGTAATACAATAATTTGACGCTACTGCCTTCTAAGCAGCGAGCCGCAGGTTCAAGTCCTGCCGTACCCGTTACACAAACTTAATGATATCAACGGTTTCAGCACTTTTTTCCCGAAAAGGAGAGAGCGGTTGAAATCTTATTTGTTTCGGATTTGTTTCGGCTTCGAGCATCCCAAACAAATCCTTCAAAAAGCCCCGCCTGCCAAACCAGGGCTCATCTTCCCGCAAGCGGGCGATCGACACTGCTACCCTTCTGAGTGTATGTTTGCCATAGCCGATGTGGTATCATAACAAGTCTATTGTGTCAATAGCCTAGAGCCTGCGATGTTCAAACAGCACCAGCAGCAGGTTGTAGGTCGATTAGCCCTCAGGGGTTATCCTTAGTAATCAGGCTAGTTTCCGACAGGTTTGGATATGTTCCCAACAACTCTATTTCATATTCCCCAAAATTTAATGCTATTACTCGACCGCAGCGCGATCGACCGATTAGAGCCCCTACTCGCGCAAGCAGCCGGAATGCCTATAGTTGCATCGGAAAATACGGCAACAATTGCGCTCGTATTAGTTGCTCTGGGAATTCTGGGTTGGGGATTTTATCGCGCCAGACCTTTTGGCAAACTGGGAATTTTGGCTTGGTTGCAGTCAGTTGCGCTGATGAGTCCCTGGTTGCTGTTCTTTGGTTTATTCGCCGCCGGGATTTACCTCAATCTAGTTGCGGTATTGTTGCTGCTGGTGGCATCCACGGGATTGTACATTTATCTGGGCCGGCAATTGCGTAAGGCTGCATCCGATGCAGTGCTGCGATCGCCCCCCGATGCTGCTGAGGTAAAGTCGCAAAGCGATGCTTTCTCGGCCCCTGAGTCGCAGCGACCACCAGGCCCAGAAACCATTAAGATCGTCACCTCGTCACCTGCGAATAATGAATCAGAAATAATTCCCGTTCCAGTTGAAGACCTCAAGGCAATTAAAGGCATCTTTGGAATTGATACTTTCTTTGCCACAGACACGATTCCCTATCAAGATGGGGTAATCTTGAAAGGCAATCTCCGGGGAGATCCAGAACAAGTACACTCACGTTTGACGGCAAGTTTGGAAGAAAGATTAAACGATCGCTACCGCCTATTTTTAGTAGAAAATCAGGACGACAAGCCAGTAGTTATTATCTTGCCCAGCACCAACGACCCGCAGCCAACTACCGTATCTCAAAAAATTCTAGCAGTCGTGCTGCTGCTGGCAACAATTGCTACTAGCTTAGAGACAGGCGGTTTGCTGCTAGGTTTCGATTTCTTTAACTCGCCGACTAGATATCTAGAAGTTCTGCCAATTGCCGCCGGAATTTGGGCGGTTTTAGGCTCTAGCGAAATCGCTCGCCGAGTGCTGGCAAATCGGTACAAAGTTGGCTTGAGTTGGCCGTTTTTTATACCAACTTTGCAGATAGGTTGTTTTGGAGCGATCGACCGTTTTGAGTCGCTGCTGCCCAACCGTAAAGTTTTGTTTGACATCGCTTTTGCCGGGTCAGCCGCTGGGGGAATAGTTTCTCTGCTAATGCTGGTAACGGGTTTGCTTCTGTCTCACCCCGGCAGTTTGTTTCAAATTCCCGCAGAATTTTTCAAGGGCTCGGTTTTGGTGGGAACTTTGGCAAAAGTGGTTTTGGGTTCGGCCTTGCAGCAGCAGATTGTTGACGTTCACCCGCTGGTAGTTATCGGTTGGTTGGGCTTGGTAATAACAGCGATTAATTTGATGCCGGCGGGACAGTTGGACGGGGGTAGAATCGTGCAAGCCATCTACGGTCGGAAAATAGCAAGTCGCGCTACTTTGGCGACGTTTGTGGTGCTGGCGATCGCTTCTTTAGTTAATCCTTTGGCTCTGTATTGGGCGATCGTGATTCTGATTTTACAGCGGAATCTGGAGCGGCCGAGCCTCAACGAGCTAACTGAGCCTGACGACGCTCGCGCGGCTTTGGGTTTGCTAGCTTTGTTCTTGATGATTGCTGCGCTGTTGCCGTTGACTCCGGCTTTGGCGGGCCGTCTGGGAATCGGGAACTAACAGTAGCCGCGCGTCTTTGGTAATAGGCTCTTGGGTTGCGGTAAATTAGTGGAATATAGGAATTGAGCGATCGAACTGGGGAAATTCGGGCGATCGGGTTCCTAACTACTAATTTCCAATTAAGATCCCCGCCCTGGGCAATTTATCTATTACCAAAAGTTGATTTTTTTATAACCCAAAAGTTGTTTAAACTTGATAGATCGAGTTTAAATAACTTATCTGAGCCTATAGGATAAAGTCATGGCTAATCAACTTCCTCCTGTATTGGTAACTTTTGATGCAGATGTTTTAATGGCTGGCAGAACTCAAGTTTGGCAAGAATATGCCAAGGTGGGAACTTGCTATATCCCGGAAGTAGTGTACGACGAAATAGATCGTCTGACAGGGCAAGCGGTGGAAAAAGCTCAAGAGCAAGTAGCTAGAGAGTTTATGCGCTTTTTTGCCGACAGCGGCTGGATTGCAACTGACGCTCAGGAAACACACCGAGCTCTGGAACCTTCGATCAAAAATCAAAGCAAACCAGCAATGCTCGTGGTAGCCACGGCTCAGTGCGTTTACGGTTTGGCTCAGGAACACCCCGACACTTTGGTGATTTTTGTGTCCAACAGCCAGCCTCTGCTGAAGCGGCTGGCTTCTGTGGGGGCTGCGAATCTCTGCGGGATTACCGGGGCGATGCTGTTAAATTGGGCGAGGAAAGGGGAACGCCCGCCGGCGGCGACTCAGCAATTGCAAAGTTTGATGCGCAGCCTCGCCGATCGCAAATCGACTCAGCGCTCTAACAGCAGAATTCAGGAGGCTGCGGTAGGCCAAACGGGGGCTTCTGCTAGCAACTTAACGGGGACGCGTGGCGCTTCTGAATTGAAGTCGTCCAGCAGTTTTAGTAAAACTCATAAAACGGGTTTGACTGAGATGCGCAGTGCGAGTTCCCGCCCCAAAACGCCGTCCCGCAGTCGCGAGGAGTCCAGAGATTACGAGCCGGCTGTATATCGGCTGAAACATATTACACCTCCGCCAAAAAGGAACAGCGGTTTCCTGTCTAGTGCGTTCAATTTTTTGGGAGCGTTATTTTTCTTGACGGTAGCGGTGGGTATTTTGTGGCGAGTGTTCGATGTTAAGGGTTTTAGAAAGACTTTTGTGCCGGCTCTACCGCAGCCTGTGCAACAATTTGTTAAGTCGATCGACCCTAAATAATCTGGTTTTCTGAAAATTCTACCTTCAGATCCGGCTGACTTCTGCCTTTGGAAACTGGGATAGCACGCGAGGCTAACAAATTGGTTCGCTCCCCTAAATATAGCGTTAAGCTACTCGTGGCGCACCCTACGATTAGAGTTGCTGCCCTTAGTCCGCTGAGAATTTTCAACGGCTACTATCAGAAGAGAAGATGAACGCTTTACTTTACCGCTCCAAAAATCCCTCGTCATGCTGAACTGGAACCAAATAATTAGTGGATTAGCACTGGCTTTTGCGGGTTTTGCTTATGCTTTAGTATTTTTTGTTCTTCTTCCCTTCAGACAGTACGATTATGCAGCACCACTTGGGGCAATAGTAATGGCGATCGCCCTCACTGTAGCAATGAATTGGTTACTATCTGCATCGTTGCTAACTGGGTGGAGTTGGGTGGCTGCATTATTTGGTTTTCAGGTAGCCCTCATATTTTTTGGTAGCGTGTTTCTGGAAGATGGGCTGTACCTGCCAAATTTGTTGTTTTTTGGAACTATGAGCGTAGGATATGCGAGCGTTTATACCAGTTTTTCACAACAAAAAACACTGGTAATTGTGGGTTTATGTACAGTATTTTTTCTAGCTTCAATGTACTTATCTTTGATGGGCAGCTATGTGCTCAAAGGCAAAAATCCGTTTCAGGGTTCTTCTACCCAGATGCTTCCGCTGTTGAATCAAAGGGTAGAAATTCTCACCGACAATCCCAAACAATTGTATTTGAATGGCAAAACTGGCGAACTCACGCATATTGACCGTTATGAAGTGACAGTGAAACTAGAGCCTGGACGAGATGAGATATTGATGTGGCCATATGTCTATGTTTGGTGGCAGGAGATCAAGGCTGCTAACTAACAGAAATCTCAGTAATTTACATGAGCAATGCCCTAGTGAAACAGGTGGATGTAAATAATCTCAGACCCATAAACCTAAATAAATTTCTCTCTTTCTCTTATATTTTCGCTGTATCTTCTCTCTGCGTCAAGAGCGTCCTTTGCGGTTCATTCACTCTTTAAAGCTGGTTTAGTTCCTTCTACAGGTCGCACAATTGCGGGTTTATTGGTAGATGTTGCCTGAAAAAGTGCCTTGAGTGCCAAATTAAGATTTTCTGCCATGACGATGCGGTTTTCGTAGACAGCAATAACTCTGACTAAAGTTGGCAAACTATTGCGCTCGGCTTCTAAATAAAGAGGTTCCACATACAGTAAAGATTGTTCAATCGGAATTACTAATAAGTTTCCTTGATTTGCTTTGGAACCCTGGCGATTCCAGAGAGATATTTGTTCTGAAATAACAGGATCTTGGTTAATTAAAGCTTCTATTTGTTCCGGGCCGTAAACTAATCGCTGCTTGGGAAACAGATACAGCAGCAATTTTCCGTAATCGCTACCATCCGATCGCCCTGCAATCCAAGCAATTAAATTGTTGCGGCTTACTGGTGTAAATGGGAGCAGCAAAATAAATTCTTCTGCTGTTTCCGTTGGCAGTTTCGTAATTAAATAATACGGTTCTACGGGCTGCTGTTCGCTGCCATAAATTTCGTTGGGAACTCGCCACAAATCCTCCCGATTGTAAAATACTTGCGGGTCTTCCATATGATAAGTTAGCAAGCGTTCCGATTGAATGCTCAACAAATCTACTGGATATCTGATATGTTTGCGCAGAGCCGGAGGCATTTTGTCAAGGGGCTTGAAGAGTCCGGGAAAAATAGCAATCCAACTGTTAATAATGGGGTCGGAGGGATAGGCAACGTAGAAGTCAACAGACCCGTTGTAGGCATCAATCACTACTTTAACGGAGTTGCGGATGTAGTTAAACTCATGATTTCCCGGGTCAGAATACGGATAGCGATCGCTGGCTGTATAGGCATCGATAATCCAGTAAAGATAGTTGGGAGATTTATCAGTTGCCGAGGGTGAAGCCTTAATCTCATTGCCATTTTCATCCTTTTCTTTTTCTATATCATCTTTGCTAAGATTGGCGTCTGCTACTACTAAATACGGGTCGGAATCGTAGCGCAAAAAAGGAGCTATTGCCCGGACTCTTTTGTTAATATTTCGGCGGTACAGCAATTTAGTTTCTGGCGTAAAATTGCGGGTCAGCGCCATTTGCCAATTTTTGAGATAATTAGCAAACAGCCAGCGCCGCCACATAGAGCCGATCGCAATTCCGCCCCTACCGCTGTAAGTATTGTAAACATTGTCTTCGCCGCTGGGATAGTCGAATTCTTTGACTTTTGTGGCTGTCATCGCGTCTGCATCGGTTACTTCGCCGTAGTAAATTCGCGGGTAGCCGATCGGAATACTGGCCCGAATTCGATCGCTCGTTATTTCCAAAGCAGTCTCTCCTTTCTGGGCTGCAACTCCAATATCTTTGACCAAATAATCGGGTAAACCGCCGACACCGACTGTATTTACGGGAGAAAGAGTAAAGCCGTAACCGTGAGTGTAAACCAGGTGTTCGTTCACCCAAGTTTGAGCTTCGGGGACAACTGCTGTGTAATCTAATTCCCGCGCTGCCAGAAGCACTTGTTGGCTTTCCGCATCTCCATTTTTTGTTTTTTCATTTTTGATTGTGTAGCGATCGATATCGGCATCAGGGAATGTATAATAGGGTCTGATTTGCTGTAACTGTCGGTTGGTTTGTAGCAGCGGTAGTTTGTCCCACAGCCGGATGTTGCTAATAGTAAGTTTATTTTTTTCTAAGTCGGAATAAGTAAGTTTTCCGACCGGATCGAAAGTTTTTATTTCAATTTGTTTGAGGTCAAAGGCTTCTTGAGTAAAGGCAATGCTGTGCTGGATGTACGGCTGTTCTCGTGCTAGTTCGTTGGGTTTAACTAGGAGTTGCTGCACAATCGTTGGCAGCAGCCAACTACCCAAAAAACTTAAACTTAGCCATGCTAAAATAATTTTTTTTATGAGTTCATTGTTAATTTTGATTTGGCAAACCTGGCACAGCATCAAAAGTGCGATCGCCCCCGCCAAAATACTCAAAAATTCATAACAGGGCAGCCGCACCGTCACGTCAGCATAATTTGCCCCGTAACTAACGTCTCCCCGCGAATACAGCAATGCGTAGCGCCCCAGCCAGTAGCGGAATGCGGCGGCTAGCATTAAAGCTGCACCCAAGCCGTACAAATGCCGCTGCTGCGAGGGAGAAAACCCCAAAAATATCCCTTGACTCAGGCTATTTCTCGACAGCAAATATGTTAAAGCACAAGATACTAAACTGTACAAAAATACAACTGTCAGCCACAAGCCTAGCAACTCTAAGATTGGCAAAATAAATACATAAAAGCTAATATTTTGATTAAAAAGAGGGTCGGTTGTGTTAAAATTAGTAGGGTTCAAATATTGCAAAACGTTTGTCCAGCGACTGGCGGCAATCAGCCCGATCGCCAAACTGAGAAAAAGGGCGATCGCCCGCAGGCAAAAATCAGGCTTAATTGCTACAGCTAACATTGTCCCCAGCAGCAATCCCAACTCCCACCAGCGAGAAAATAGGTGCACCCCTATTTGCTGGATTGACTGTATTCCCAATTGCACCGACGGTGCAGGCAACTTGTCAGCTATACCAAAATAAGTGAGGCTATTTGCAGCTAACAGCCCGCAGTGAATTACTGTGAAAGTTGCGATCGAACTCAATCCGAATACCGCCAACAGCAGCCAGGAAAAGGTAATTTGAGATTTAGCAACTGGTAATTCGTAATTCTTCCCCGTTTTGTTCGCCCTCAGTGAAGCGAATAGGGCGCCCGCAACCGGCGATTTCATTTTCTCTGTGGGATGCTGCAGGCGGCGGGCTAAAGCCAAATTTCCGAATAAAAAGGCAGAAGAAACAGCAATTGCGATCGCCCCCAGCAACCCTTGAGTTTTCAGCTTTAACAAATAAACTTGAAGATATCCAACTTCCTGAAACCACAGAATTTCTGCCGCAATGCGGGAGGCAAATTCAAAAACCAGCCATACCCCCGCAATCAGTAGGATTATTTGATAAATTCGCCTATTAGTCATTAGTTATTAGTCATTAGTTATTAGTCATTAGTTATTGGTTGAATGATAACTGATATCAGGTTCGAGCAATTTACCCTCCCGAATGATGCTTTTGCCGCAAGGGTTAGAGGCATTTTTATTCATGGTAATTGACCGGACATAATATGACTTCTGCTTTCCAGTCAACGGCTAACTGCTTTCCTGTCAACTGAACTAATGACTAATGACCGATGACTAATGACAAACTAGCTGTACTGCTGATTGACATCCACATCCAAATTAAACAGTGTTTGCAAAGTTTGCATCGCTTGCCGCCGCGCCTCAATATCCTGCTGAGCGCGCAACTGTACCATCGGATCGTGCAAAATCTTATTCACAATCCCCCTTGTTAAAGATTCAATCACATCTTGATGTTTCTCCGAAAATTCCGAACCAAGACGCGATAAAGCTTTTTCTAACTCTTGTTCCCGAATCAATTCTATCTTATCCCGCAAACAGCTAATTGTAGGAACTGTTTCCAGACTGCGCCACCAGAGATCGAAAGCCTCTACTTCCTGTTCCAGCAAGCCCTGAGCTTCCATTGCCATTTTGCGGCGGGTTTCGTGATTTTGAGCTACCACTGCTTTCAAGTCGTCCACATTAAACGATCGCACATTAGCGAGTTCGTTCGCATCCGAGTCAACGTTGCGCGGCACAGAAATATCCACCAACATCAAAGGGCGATTTGGGTCTAAAGCAGCTTCCAATTTAGCTTTATTTAACAGGGGATCGGTAGCTGCCGTACTGGTGAAAACCAAGTCGGAACCGGCAATTACCTGCATCATTTCTGAGAGCTGATACAGGTGCAATTCAGCATCTTTAAACTGGCCGGCCAACTCCAGGGCGCCCCGCACAGAGCGGTTGACGATCGAAATATGGCTAGCTCCTTTTGAGAGCAAATGCTGCACCAAAAGCCGCGACATTTTGCCAGCACCGATAATCGCAATTTTGCTGCTTCCTAAATGCTGACCCTTCATTTGAGCCAATTCTGCCGCCGCCGAACTGATCGAAACTGCACCGGTACCGATGCTAGTTTCCGTGCGAACTCGCTTCCCTGCTGTGAGAGCTTGCTTGAACAAGCGCTCTAAAATTCTGCCTACACCTTTGTACTGCTGGGCGAGTTTGTGAGTTTGTTTCACCTGAGCCAAAATTTGTCCTTCTCCGAGCACCAAACTGTCTAGCCCAGAAGCGACTCGCATCAAGTGCATCACCGCATCTTCGTGCAGCAAAATAAACAGGTGAGGGCGCAAAGACGGCAAAGGAACTTTACTGCATTCGGAAAGGAACTGAATAACCTCTCGCACACCAGGCTCCGACTCGCTGGTAACGATATAAATTTCTAAGCGGTTGCAAGTGCTGAGGATGGCAACCTCTTGAATGTGCGGGTAGCCGCGCAATTGGGCGATCGCCGCTTCAACTTTCTGTTCTGGAATGCTCAGTTTTTCGCGAACTTCAACCGGCGCTGTTTTGTGGCTGAGACCTACGACTGCAATATTCATATCTGTGATTTGTCACTATTTCTTTCTTAGTTGTTAACAGTCACCTGCTATTAGTTATTAGTTTATCGCTAATTGCTGATCATCGGTGACTGTTAACAGTTAACTGTTAATTGTTAACATTTAACTGTTAACAACTAACTAATCACTAATTCAATTGCAAAGATTTCGGCTGGTCAAACATATGGATTGTATCCACAAACCGAGCTGTTTTCGACTGAGAAGAAATTACCAAACTTTCAGTGCGAGCGCCGCCGCCAAAGAAGCGAACTCCATCCATCAGCGTTCCGGGGGTAATCCCGCAAGCTGCAAACAGAACTGTTTCTCCAGATGCCAGCTCTTCAGCATTGTAAATCTTGTCTGGGTCTGTGATGCCCATCTCTTTCAGGCGGGCAATATTGCTTTCTTTGCTTTCACCGATCAAACCAGTTTTGACAACAGCCGGATCGTAAATTAACTGCCCTTGGAAGTGACCGCCCAAGCAGCGCATTGCTGCTGCGGAAATCACACCTTCGGGTGCTGCGCCAATACCCATAAGTGCGTGGATGTTGGAACCAGAAAACGCGCAAGAAATCGCTGCCGAAACGTCGCCGTCGCTGATCAGCCGAACTCTTGCACCCGCTTGCCGAATTTCATTAATTAAACCTTTGTGCCGATCGCGATCCATCACGACCACCACCAAATCTTCAATACTGCGGCCGAGGCAATCAGAGATAATATGGAGGTTTTGGGTTGGCGTCTTGCGAATATCTACATGATTCCTAGCAGCAGCAGGAGCAGCCAATTTGTTCATGTAGAAATCGGGAGCAGCAAACAAACCACCTTTTTCAGATATTGCCAAAACTGCCATCGAACCGTTTTGACCGTAAGCAACTAGGTTAGTACCTTCGCAGGGGTCAACAGCGATGTCAATTTCGATCAATTCATCTAGGTTGCAGATTTCTTTGGCATCTTCGCGGGTACAAATACCTACTTGTTCGCCGATGTAAAGCATGGGTGCGTCATCGCGTTCGCCTTCGCCGATCACGATGCGACCGCGCATATGAATTTTGTTCATGCGCTCCCGCATGGCTTCTACAGCCACTCTGTCGGCTTCATCTTTTTCGCCTTTGCCCATCAAGCGAGCGGAAGCGATTGCTGCCTGCTCAACTACTTCGATAATCTCTAAACCGATTACATTGTCCACGAACTAGATCCTCTCAACTTCTGATGCGTGCCTTGTGCTCTTTTGCACTCCCAGCAATCAAGTTTATCAGAGGCGGGGATCTGTGCGAGCGCAAGCAGTTGGTTAGTTTGTGTTAACTTTTGCTTCTTTGAGCCTGGGGCTGGAAAATCTGAGTCAAACAAGCTCAAGGAGCGATCGCCCCCATACTTCACTCTTGCTTGGGGGATCGCACGCTGGCCCAGTCTGAGCGGGAACTCGCGGGTTTCCGGAGGTTCCGGGGGATCGATCGGCGGTTTCAGGCAACTTGTCATCCCGAGTGCCGTTAAAGGTTTTATGATTAGTTTGCGATCGCAAGATTCCTCAGGAACCCGGTTGCTGACCGAATCGATCGTTACTAAACCCAATATTTTAGTATAAACCGGGTTTTTGAGGGTCAGTCCTCATGATGGATGACAAATCAAAAGGACAGCCCCAAATCGGGACGCACTAGACTTTATAAGCAGGAAGCAATAAAAAATGATGATGAAAGCCCAAGATATTATGACCACAGATGTTGTTACCATTCGCGGTTCGGCAACTGTAGCTGAAGCAGTGGCGATGATGAACGAACTGTGTTTGCGCGCGTTAATTGTGGAACGCCGCCACGAACAAGACGCCTACGGCATTGTCACGGAAACGGATATTGTTTACAAAGTAACAGCCTACGGAGTAGACCCGCAGAAAGTCCGCGTCTTCGAGATTATGACCAAACCGTGCATCACGGTGAATCCCGACTTGGGCGTGGAATACGTGGCGAGGTTGTTCGCCAATACCCGAATCCGCCGAGCTCCGGTGATTAAAGACAAACTGCTGGGCATTATTTCAGTAACGGATATCTTGACAAAAAGCGATTTTGTCGAGAAGCCGAAAAGTGTTTTATTTGAGGAAGAAATCGAACGGGCGATCGGGGATGCCAGAACTATCTGTGCCGAGAAAGGCGCTACCTCTAGAGAGTGCGCGGTAGCGTGGGATATTGTAGAGGAAATGCAGGCTGAGGCTTCTCACCAGCGATCGATGAAGCTTGAGAAAACGGCTTTTGACGAGTATTGCGAGGAAAATCCCGAGGCGGCTGAAGCGCGGATGTACGAGAGTTAATTTAGTTATTAGTCATTAGTAATTAGCTATTAGTTATCAACTCTTATTTAAAGATTGATAACTAATAGCTAACAATCGGAAATAGCTGGTTTTCGGCCAGCCTCACGAAAAATAAAAATCTTAAGTGTTTGGCTCAGTCATACAAAACACGTTGAGCTTATTCCCATCAAGATCCCGAAAATATCCCGCATAGAACCCCGGCAACACGCCTCTTGGTCCCGCAGATCCTTCATCCTTAGCCCCAAGTTCGATCGCTTTGTTATAAACTAAGTTGACTTTTTCTGGACTGTCAACTTGAAGAGCTATCATTACTCCATTGCCAACAGTTGCTGTGTTACCATCAAAGGGTTTTGTAATAGCAAGTGCTGGTCGATCGGGAGAAACGCTCCATGCGATAAATCCGCCGAATTCCATAAATCGTCGAGCGCCAATTTCAGCAAGCAAAACATCATAAAACTTGGCTGCACTTTCAATATCGTTGGTACCGAGTGTAACGTATCCGATCATATTTTTTTCCCTGATTTTAAGATGAAGAAAAGTCTTTGAGAAAATAACCAGTGAGTTAAACTGTGGCTGATTGAACCAAAGCTACAACTCAAAAATCATCTTAGATTATAACTCACACTAGCTCGGTTTTGTCACTTCCAATGATTATAGTGAAAGCAAGTTTATTTGCCTGGTTTTACAGCAGGCGGTGCTTAATTATAGATTTATTCTATTGGTTGAATGCACTCTGGACTGTCTTTAGTTGGACTGTTGACGATCGCACTCACCGCCTTTGCTTTCATGGCTTCGGGAGCATACGGCTTTAACAGCGGCAAAACTTCCTGAGCATTTTTAACAGAAGGATCTAGCCACTGTTCCCAATCGCTGTCGGAGAGAATCACCGGCATTCGATCGTGCATCGGCTGCACTGTTTCGTTAGCAGCGGTAGTAATTATAGTGCAAGATACAATGTTTTCTGCTTCTGGAGATTCCCAATTTTCCCACAAACCGGCAAAAGCAAAAGGTTCGCCGTCTGCCTTTTGAAAATAGTAAGGCTGTTTGTTCTTTCCCTGCTGCTGCCATTCGTAGAAGCCGTCAGCGACTATCAAACATCGCCTGTGCTTGATGGCGCTGCGAAAAGCAGGTTTTTCGGCTACAGTTTCCGATCGTGCGTTAATCATGCGGCTGCCTATTTTGATGTCTTTTGCCCAACTGGGAATCAAACCCCAGCGCATAAATTGGAACTGTCGCTGAATTTTTTCTGGTTCAACTGTTACTGTGGCAACTGATTGAGTTGGGGCGATATTGTATCGAGGTTTGATGTCGGGAACTGCCGAGAGTTTGAAGAATTCGGCTATGATTTGACCTGAAGTAGTTAAAGTGTATCGTCCGCACATAATTTATAATTGGTATTAACAAAAAGGTAGATTGCGATTTACCGTTGGGCGGGGCGGGTTTTCGAGATTATTGGTGTTAAGCAAAGATGGTTTGTCAAACGCGCCCTCAGAGACATTGCTAAATTGTGGAACATTCGCAGACAACCATTCGGCGCGCAACTTTTCAATAGCTAACTCTTTAAATTTAGCTTCTACTTCAATCCAAGGAGCCTGATAATAGCAATTAGGCATTTCTGTAATTAAATCGCTGTGGCGCGGGTCGGCAAAAAATTCTCTGCCATTCGATATGTGCACTAATTGCCATTCAGGAACAGACCAAGTTGTGCGGGCTGCTGCGAGCATTTCGGGAACGCTGGGGTCGTCGTAAGTTTCTAAATGTTCGTGAATGACGTGGTGGTGGGCGTCAAAAACCATTGGTACGCCGGTATCGAGACAAACTTCTAAAATTTCCGAGGAACTGTAAGCGTATTCGTCATTTTCAAAGGTTAAGCGCGATCGAATGGATTCTGGCAAGTCGCGGATGACTGATTTGAGTTGCGAAGTGCGATCGCTCTTGCCGCCGTGAATGTTCATCAGTGCCTGGGGCGATCGGGGCTGTCCCAACATATCTAAAATTAAAGCATGAGTCGCAAGAATTTTAATGCTGTTTTCAACCACAGAAAGCTTGTCGGAACTGAGGACGACAAATTGATCCGGGTGGAGTACCAAACGGATGCCCAAAGACAAAGCGCGATCGCCCGTCTTCCGCAATTCCTCAATCATGGACTGTAGCACTGCTTCCCCCAAATCTGTATCTGCAAAAGGGAACAGTGCAGAAGTCATGCGGTAGAGCTTAATGTGATTAACGGAACAGAAGTCGATCGCTTTGTCAAGTCGTTTTAAATTGTCTGTATAAAGCTCGCGCAATACTGTTTCTTGTTCAATTTCCGAAAGCTGTAAAAGTCGCTTCCGCGTGACAGTGCGAAAGCGAACTGCATCGGATGTTGTAATGCAGACTAACCCAAATTCCGGCAATTTGTCCTTTTCCAATACTTGGTTAATCCCGCTCATTTATCAATAATTCCTAACTTGAATTTTAGGTTAAATAGTTTTGTCGTAAGGACTTTAGTCCTTTGTCGTGAAGCTGTGAGGTACTGCTAAACCTGCCTAAAGAGTCCGGCAGAGATTGAAATCGCTGGCGGACTCTGGAAGTGCAAGATGTAATTAGTAGAAACCTAATTTTTATCAAACCTCTAATCAACCGCGTCGCAGATAGCATATCGATGCCAATTTAATCGATATAACTATTGCTGTTCTTCGCCAGACTCAGCCTCTTCGTCGGGCCGCGCGGTGGCAACAGGATTTTCCATTGCTTCGTTATGGAACGGATAACCGGATGTTTCTTGATTTAGCGGGTCAGCGGGTTGGTCGTCAGGGGATGTTATTTGACCGTTAGTGTTGGTATTGGGTTTTGTGGAAGAACCTTTATGGCTGGCGTGACCGCTGCTCATCTTTTTTTCCTCAATTAGGTTTATGGAACAATTTCTAGCTTAGACTTAGCTGCTGCGGGCGATCGCCTATCTTAAGTCAGAGATGTTGCTTAACTGTTGAGGATGCTATAGCACTCCTCGCCTCAATTGTGAAATCTTTCTCTTCTCTTCTCAACATAGCCGTCAAGAAAGTCTTTGCGGTTCGTCGTTCACAAAAAAAGCCAGTTGCGCGTTTTCCGAAAGGATAGCTATATCTCCTAATTTTCCTCATTTCCCCTTTCCAATCAACTGCGCAAACGCCCTGACCTGAGAATGCTAATAATCAACCAAAAACCCAAAAAACTCGCCGCCCCAAACAAACCAGTGCTCAGAAAAGATAGCTGAGAAGTTTGCGCGTTAGAAGAAATAATTGCAGCCCCTACAATCAGCGAACCCACAACAATACTAAAAGAAAGTCGGTTCGCAGAATCCCCCAGAGTGCGGCGCAGCGGATCGAGTTCTTTTAGTGTCAAGTTCCACTTCAAAGTTTCCGAAGTAACCCGGTCTAAAAGCACTTCCACCTGTCGCGGAGATTGCAAAGATAAGCTTTTCAGATCCAGGGCTGTTCTCAACAAAGCTTGGATCGGATCGTCTCCTAATAACTGACGCCGAAACATATCGGTCATCAGCGGTTTGACCTGCTCTACAATATTAAACCGGGGATTAAAAGAGCGCGCCAGTCCTTCCAAATTAGCTAGAGTTTTTGCATACAAACCGAGATTGCTGGGCAGCCGAATTTTATTTTTGCGGGTGATTTCCAGCACCTCATAAAAAATTTCCGACAAGTTCATTTGCGACAAGCTCACATTGTAATACTTGCGGAGCATTCGAGCTAAATCGTTCTCTAGATTAACTAAACTTGTCGGCTGAGCAAATTCTGCCATTTCCAAAGTTAATTGAGCGCAGCGCTGAGCATCTAAATCGACAATTGACAGCAACATTTCTGTCAAATTTTGCTGAGTGCGCGGGTCTAATCTGCCGACCATGCCGCAGTCTAGCAGGGCTATCCGGCCATCTTTGAGATAAAATAAATTGCCGGGATGCGGGTCTGCGTGAAAGAATCCGTCGATGTACAACTGCTGGAAGAAAACGCGGCAAAGCAGCGTTGTAATTTCTTCGCGTTCGGCATTTACATCTCCTTTGTGGCGAATTCCTTGCAAATCGCCTAACAAAATTGGGACTCCGTTCAGCCACTCCATTACTAAGAGTTTTTTTGTAGTTAACTCCCAGTTAATTTCTGGTAAGACAACTTGTGTGGGGTCAAACCAGCGACTTTTAGATAAATTGCGGCGCAGTTCGTCTGTGTAGCTGGCTTCTTGAATGAAGTCGAGTTCTGCACGCAGGGCGATCGCAAATTCTTCTGCTAAGGCGACAATATCGTATTGTTGACCGAAGTCTGTGAGCATGACAAGTTCTGCCAAACCTCGGAGTACGGCGATATCTTGTTCGATGACAATATCAATACCGGGGCGCTGAACTTTGAGGGCGACTTCGCGGCCGTCTTTTAAAGTAGCTTTGTGGGTTTGGGCGATCGAACCTGCGGCGACGGCTTCAGTGTTAAATTTGGCGAAGGTATTTTCGAGAGATTGTGTGAGTTCCTGGCGGACGATTGCTTCTACTTGCGACCACGGTACGGGCGGCACTTCCGCTTGCAGCGTGGAGAGGATTTCGATGTAGCTGGCCGGTAAAAGGTCGGGACGGGTGCTCAGCAATTGCCCCAATTTGACAAAAACTGGGCCTAATTCGACGAGGATATTGCGGAGAACTGCTGGAGTTGGGAGACTGGGTGCGTCGGTTTTGCGACCGGTTAGGAGGCTTTTCATGTAGTCCCAACCGTTGCGGAAGACGACCTCTAGAATTTCTCCTTTGCGAGAAGTGTTTTGAACTAGGCTGAACAAGGGGCCTCCGGGTCGATCGGGTTTAAGGGCTATATAACTACTAGGATAGCGCTGTTAACCAAGCTGACCAGTGTCTTGAGGAATAACTTAGGGGAAATAGTGGGAATGGGCGTGAGAACTTTGGGGTGTGGGGGCGATCGATTTTTGGCTTTGGCATACTCCTCATCGTTTACACTCTTACAGCATTTGATAATCAGATACAGGTTGCTGATGAATATTTTTCTTATTTGTTGTTAGTTTATGTAGCTAAAATCCTGTGCTACTTATAGTTAATAAAACAAATTGAATTGCACAGGATTGTCTAGAAAAGCTAAAAAAACTTTTGCATCTCCTAGTTGTAAAATATATTGAAAAGATGTTGCCCTCTGTCGATTCCGCAGAGTGGAATAAGTTTATTGAGAAACAGCCTAAAGTATTTTTACCAGAAAGCGACTGGCGATTAAATAAAATCCCAATCAAGTGGGAACAATTGCGATCTCCCATTTAGACAGGATTCCAGAACGATGCCAGAAGCGGAGGTACTGTTCTAGTTCCTGAGATAGAACGTTAATCCCTTTTTCATAGGTCGTTTCTAACAAATGTACAATTGGTTTGAGTCCCTTCCACGTCATATTTGCAGCCGAGTTGACCGCTTGCGGCTTCCCGTTAAATTTTGGGCTGCATTGAGGAATGTCGCGAATGATCATTACTCAGCATCTTCTGGCTTTTTTGCGATCTAAAAAAGAGGAGAGGCAATCGCCAATGGTGGCATTGCCTCTCCTCTATTGGGCTTGGGACCTTATTTTTTCCCAAGTCCCCAACTATTAAGCGTTCCTAAAGAAGGATTAATCAATCAGTTGCGGCGTAGGAACTTGTGCATTAATCTGGGCCTGAGAAAACGAGGGCAGGGCCCAAGTTGTCTCACCCGCTTTAAAAACTTTAGCAGGGGCAACATTCAATTGAATACCACCCGTTGCTGGATTCGTTGTAGCAACTAGCTGCGTACCATCTACAACCTTAATAGCAACCGGTTCAGCCAAAGAAAGTGGCTCAGTCGCCGGGCCTAAAGTAGCTTGAGTCTCTGCTGGCAAGTAAATACCATCGCAATCCCAATCATCATCTGTAATCTCACCGGCTGCCAGGAAATAAAGTTGCGTCGGCGATTTTTTGGGCTTATTAGCATAAACTGCCAGCGTTTGCCCGGTTTCATTACGACACTGAGCCCGCTTTTTAGCAGTTTCGATCACGTACTTCTGCATTTGCAATTCTGCCAACCGCTGTTGGTACTGTTCAGGCGTATAACCCGCAGTCGAAGGATCGCTCTGAGCAGACAAAAGTTGATTCAATTCCTGTGTCACTTCCGCATAGTCAGCCCCCTTTGTGAAATCCTTGCCGGCCCAAGAAGGCTGAGCTACAGCTAAGTTTACGAAAAGCACTAAAGCCACCAGAATTACTTTGAAAAACTTGCTCATTTTTGTTGTCCTTTGTGTAAGAAATCAGAGTTTGTTCTTAGAAAACCCCTCCACTTTGCTGAAGTTATAAATTATTTATTTTTCAACTTCAGCAAAGTGGAGGAAACTTGAACCCTAGTTTACCTCAAATTTTTCGACTTGAGGTGCAGTCTCTAACGATTGATAACTGTCTTTAAGCAATATCAGCAGCCACAAGCAACTGATAGCTAAAGTAACTACCGTTAAACCGCGATCCTCTAGAGTATGGCTATCGAGCAGGATCAGCGTACCCAGACCCATTAGAACGAAGGGAACAAGGGAATTACCGTAGCGGACAAGTAGGGTCGCGATCGCGCTCATGCGAGTTAGTTGATACGCCACATAACACCAGACACCCACTAGCAAGAAAAAGACGCTCAGAATCACTAGCAGGCTATCCCAAGTGCAGTTGGCAAACAACGGGACATAAATCCCCACATTATCACCTCCATTAGCAAATGTCACCGCAGCTACACTATAAGTTTGTGGCGATAAAATACTAGCAAAGATAGTGGATGGAGGCGAATCTGTAGCTGTATTTTCATCATCCGCCTCTGTATCTCGATTTAGCAGGCGGCTGACTCCAATCTGGAGTTTAGACTAAGCACAAATTTACTCAGAAGGAGCTGAGTAGAAATTATGGTGAATTTAGAGAGAGATTCCCA